>JADGNQ010000376.1 GCA_017883385.1 Candidatus Sulfotelmatobacter sp. | reverse complement strand
GCGGTTACAGGAGTTTGCACTGTCGCTTCATTCGGAGAAGACCCGGCTGATCGAGTTTGGACGCTTCGCGGCGGAAAACCGCAAGCGGCGCGGGCTCGGTAAACCGGAGACATTCACCTTCCTGGGCTTCACCTTTATCTGCAGCAAAACTCGCCGGGGCAAATTCCAAATCAAACGGAAGTCTCGGCGCGATCGCATGCGGGTAAAGTTGCAAGCCATCAAACAGGAATTGCGACGGAGCATGCATCAGCCGATTCCCCAGCAGGGAAGATGGTTGCAGCAGGTCGTCACCGGCTACTTCAACTACCACGCGGTGCCGACAAACAGTTCGACACTGACCGCGTTCCTATTCCACGTCACCAATCTCTGGCGGCGCACGCTACGGCAGCGGAGCCAGAAAGACTGGACGACCTGGGAGCGGATCAAGCGGTGGCCGACGACTGGCTCCCGAAACCGCGAATCCTTTCCGTGGCCAGGGAGTCGCTTCGCCGTCAGACACCCAAGGTGGGAGAAGCTATCGGGCGCTCTTCAATGGAGACAGCTCTGACATCTATTTTATCATCTGAAACCGGCAGCTACTTTGCGCTTCGTCGAGCTTCGTTGTGCGACGAGGCCAAGCGGCACGCCCTGAAAGGGGCAAGCCATCGATTGAAACTGATAAGGATCGGGAAGAGAAGGAAGCTACCCGGCATTTCAACGAAGCCCGACAAAAAGAAAGTGAGCCGCTCAGCCCCCAGCTCAGCGGCTCAAAGTAGTAGTCCTTGGCCCGGGAGGAGAGCCAAGCCGGTGTGCGACCGAGACCTTGTTCGTCGCCATACCACCACAGGGTAGTCCTGATTCGAACAAATTACTGTCACTCCGGCGACACAGTCGAGAAAGTTTCAAGTCGCATCTGTGTGCTCGTCGCCGTAGTAATTTTGCATTCCAGAAATGGGCACGGATTCTTGAGGGTCTGAATCTTTGAAGGCCAGCGCGGCTTGCGCGCACCTTCTCCATTATCTCCTTCCGATCTTCTTGGGTAAGTGTGGGTCTTGGCTTTACCGCCGCGCCTGCCGAGCGCGACTGCGTTCTTATTTTTCATTGGTGAGTAGGTGAGGGTTGCTCGTAAATGTTGCCGATGACTTACCAAGCCGGTTGCGGATCGTAAAGTCCGAGAGAGCAATCTTACATGCGGGGTATATTTGTCGCCAGCCAAGGCGAGTGTTCTCATCAATCTGTCAAAAGCCGGCTGGTCGCCGGGCTGTCACCTCACGCGAAAGACCCTGTACACTTTGATTGGAATGGAACTTTCCTCAAGTTGCCCGAACCGTGAATTCAATCTTTTTGGATCGCGCTTGCCTAGACAAAGACACGAACTCGAACGAGGCTATTGGTGTTTCGCGCATCACGCAAAGCGATCAAATCGGTTTGCTCGAACCAGGGTAGGTAGATGAAGTTCGTGACGGGTTTGCTCGCGGCTTAAATTGAAAAATTCCCGTCGCGCTCCGCCTACAAATGGCGGACGCGCGGTTCGCCAACACTCCTAGCGAACCCCAACGGCTCGGTGGATTTGATCAGCGGCCAATCTTCGCTGGAATGCCGACATTGACCGCGGCCGCTGCGACAAGTGGATCGCCGGGAATTGAAATTCAAACTGAGACACCTGTCGTCAGTCACGAAGAAATTCCGCTTCGCAGTTCAGGACGTGCGACCGAGTTTCAAGGTGCCTAGCAACAATTGGGGCTTGCCGGATGATTTTGCGGGGATCACAATCTTTCTGGCGAGCGCCGCTTCCGATTTCGTCACGGGCACTGCAATTCCCATAGATGGCGGTTCAATAGAGGGGTAACCGTTAGCAATCACGTTAGAAGATCTCTAGACTCGATAGCAATTTGGCGCCGTACAGTGCAAATTAAGCCAAAAATTGAGAGGAGAGAATCTTGAAAGAGAATGCTCGGAGGCTGCTGTTCACCAACTGCACAGTCTGGACCGGCGATGTTGGATCGGCGGCGGCACGTGAGGTTCTCGTCGAAGGCAGCCGGATTGCGAGCGTCGCTCCTGTGGTCGCCGCGGATCGTAAGCAAGGCGCCGTCGTGGTTGATTGCGGTGGCGCTACCCTCATGCCGGGCTTGGTGGATGGGCACTCCCATCTCTCCTTCCTGGAGAAGGCAGATGTTGTCGATACCGGATTCGTGCCGGTGGAGGAGCATACGCTTCAGACAATGCACAATGCTCGCCGTGTTCTCCTCGGTGGCTTCACGTCGTGCGTGGGGGCGAGTTCGGCGAAACCGCGCCTCGACATCGTGATCCGCAACGAGATCAAAGCTGGCCGTATTCCGGGACCGCGCTTACTGGCTTCAACGCCGGAAATTACCGTCACGGGCGGGCTCGGTGACGAGCGTCTCCTGCACATGTATCGGGAATCCTTCGCCGTGGTCATTGATGGCGCCGAGGACATCCGGCGTTATGTGCGCACCATGAGCCGTGAGGGTTGCGATATCATCAAGTTGAATATTTCGGGCAACCAGACCGTGCCCAATGCGCCGCCGACTGCGACCATCATGACGGACGCCGAGATCGAGGCGGCTGTCACGACGGCGCATGCATACGGAAAGCGGGTGATGTCGCACGCGCGTTCATCCGAGTCGGTCCAGCTTTCGCTCAAGCATGGCATCGAATTCCTCGACCACTGCGAGTTCGCCGATGACCACACCATTGATATGCTGGAAGAACACAGGGAACAAGTGTTCTTGGCCCCCGCCTTTGGGCTCCTTCACAACACCCTTTATGAGGCCGCCCGATGGGGCATCACGCCTGAAAAGGCGGCTGCCTGGGGCCTGCCTGAGCAGGTCGAGAGCTGCGCCAATGTCTACCGTGAACTGCGGAAACGCGGCTTGCGGGTGCTGATCGGCGGCGACTACGGCTTCGCCTGGACTCCACATGGGACCAATGCGCGCGACCTTGACCACTTCGTCAAGTGGTTCGGTTACACGCCGGAGGAAGCACTCGTTTGCGGGACCATCAATGGCGCCATGGCCATGCGGATGGACAACGAGATTGGCCGAGTTCGTGATGGCTATCTGGCCGACCTTATCATTGTCCGCGGCAGACCGCACGAGGATGTCAGCTGCCTTAGTACCGAGAACATCTTCGTCGTTCTGAAAGAGGGCGAGCCACACGGTGATTTCGCTTGGCGAATCTCCTGCGCCACGCCGGGAGAACCAGTTGCTCTGATTTGAAGAGGCTTCTTCATGCTCCTGCTTCTCGGGGGGCTTCTAATTATATGGCAATGACAACTACATAAGAGTTCGCA
>JADGNQ010000181.1 GCA_017883385.1 Candidatus Sulfotelmatobacter sp. | reverse complement strand
CTTGGGCAAAGAATCCCCCGAGTTGCTCTGCCACTTTCCTGTGGTCGTCCCCAATCACGTGCGTGTAGCCCATGGTTGTGCGTGGGTCGGCGTGCCCTAACCGATCCTGCCGCACCTTCATCGGAGCGGCCAGGTGATCGAGCAGGCTTGCGTTCCCATGCCGGAAGGCATGTGCCGCCCCATCCAGTCCGAGCTTCCTCAAGATGGGTTTCAACTGCCTCTTGATGAAGTTGTCTGGATGCAGGCGACGGCCTTCCCTACTCAGGAAAAGTGGCTCCTCGGGGTTCCTGTCCTCAACGTAGAACCGAAGACGTTCTGTAAGCTGCGGCGAGAGAGCAAAGAATCGCTTCTTGCCGTTCTTCGGCCGCTTCAGTTTGCTTTTCCACCTACTTCGCTGAACCGTGATTGCCTGCTCGTTCAAGTTGACATCTCCGACGTTCAGGCCGCAGATTTCTTCGCGCCTGATGCCGGTCTCCGCTACCAGCCAGAAGACGGTCTTGTATGGCTCGTTCGCGGCATCGATGATCTGTTTGACCTGTGCCACCGTGAAGCTCGGTTGCTCTTCGCGATTCCAGGTCGGAAGAACCAGATTGTCGCAGACGTCGTGAGTGACATAACCCCACGCTTTTGCCGAGGCCCACAGAAGGCGCAGCGTAGCGACCCGGTTACGGATCGTTTTCGCGCTACGTTTGTCCTTCCCAGGACTAGACCACAGCGTGATCACGTCTTGCACGACCTCCGTTGAGATGTCTCTTAACCGAATCGCCCCGAGGGCCGCAACCCAAGCCTTAATCTCGCTCTTATCGCTATCTTGAGTGCTTCCCTCGTGGTGAATCATGACTTTGCTTTTCCACTTCTCCGCAAAGTCCTCGAAGATCGCGGTTGGCTTTGCTTTGTAGATGGGGCTGTTGATCGCCGCCAGGCGACGATCAAGTTCGCGTTGTGCGAGACGCTTGGTCGGAAACTCGGACTTGTCGCCCAAGACCTCCGAACGATGGATGCGGATGATACTCCCATCTGGCTGTAGTTCGTCTTCGAGCCAGCGGCCGTACCACTTCTTCACCCTTGTGCCCCGCAGGATCAGCGATCCCTGCTGGTATCGCTTTCGAGCCACGGAACCTCCGTTCCGTTGACCCGACGACTCTCGCGGGCATTGTACTTTGTTTTCGTGGGAGGCCGCTGGAGCTCCCGCAATCAATCTGGGAGCCGGCGGTGAGCACACCTGTCCGTTCACCGCCAATAGTGCCGAAGAGGGGAGGACAACCGAGCTGGATGATGGGACCGGGATCTCGACGGCCTTCTCGGCGTCGACCAGCTGAGGGATCCGATCTTGACGAGTAGAGCTCACGATCTGTTTCGACCTGCTGCGAATCGTGCGCCACTAAGGAGACCCGCAAAGGCTCGCTTCCGGCTGGTGCGGGTCTTGCGCGATCGCGTCGCGCCAGCGCGCTTCAGCTGGCTCCTGTTGCTCTTAGCCTTTGCGGTGACGAACTCTGCAAATGTTACCGGCACCTCGATACAGAGAACGGTCTGTTGTTTATTCTTCTCGCAGATCTCGACCGCCGCGTTTCTAACAGCGTCTTTATCGTGCGTCAACACGTGGATGATCGCGCTGTTTTCAGACTGGCCTTCATATCTACCGAGGGCCTTCAGATCGATTGTGTAGCCCGGAAATCGTGTGTCGAGGGCGGCCTGGATATTGCGGAGGCCGGCTTTCCCCGCGCGCTCGGTATACAAGAGATACAATCCATTCTTCTTCCTACTAAGAAACAACGATGCCGCAGTACGCGATAGCCAATTACACAGATCCCGTCCAGTGGCGGACGCGCACCGACCCAGGGATTTCAGCCCTTCCAGTGGCCACTTCGAGTTGGGGATTCGCGCCATCCGCTTATTCACGTCCTCAGTGTTTTCGTTTCTTGTCTGCTCTGCTGAGTTCGATGCGAGTGGATGGCAGGATTGTTCGTGACTGGAATACTCTAGCGGTTTGCTTGCCCGAAAATGTCTAGTCGGAAGCAGCATCGCGAATGCTTCAATAAAGTGAAGTGCGCGGAGGGGAGAAAAACTCTAGCAGGGACGAGTCCTTGCAAGGGAATCGGATCTCGCCCTAGGCTTCCGGCCTCCGCAGCATCCATAATGTGGGTGTTGGTGACGGACGATCGGCCCGACTTGCCTCAGCGTCGTTCTACGACCGTGTACGTGTCGGTAACGGCGAGCCTGAGTGGAGCATTAGCAAAGAAGTTCCCTCATAGTGCCGGCCAGGGTGGGGCAACTATTCGACATGGGGCACTTCCGTTCGTTGGTGAGCCAGACGAGGAATCGTGGCGTTAGATGATGCAATGCGTTTGCTGGGTGACGCTCCCAATCAGCAGATTAATTGGGCGATTGGGGATCTCCTCCGTCAGCGAGGTGCTCGTCAAGATTGGCGACAAAGTCCAATTCTCCAGCATTTGGAAGCCGGAGCGCCGAATCTCAAGGCTTGGAACGAATTGTTTCGCCGTACCCGGGAAGCCTTGGCAGATGAAGCCACTCTGCCCAGAAAGGCACTGGCGTTACTCCATCCTGATAATCCAACGTTTGACCTAGCTCTGGATGATTTCATTGCAGAGATGCTTGGAGCGCAGTATCTTTCTGCGCTAGGCCACGAGAACATTCGCTTCCCCTCGGAGGAAGAACCGATCACAGCCGACCTGATGTCAACCCATAACGAAATTACGTACGTCACTGAAGCCAAGAATCTGCGAGAACCCAATAGTCTGACGTATGTTGCATTTGCTCGCTGGCATCACAACCGTGGGGCAAACCCTGGCGATTTCAACTTTGCCGTCGAGTTCCTCGAGCTTGAAGATCCGTTCGAGGACCTGACGGCCGTCCAGGCCACTGCGATTCGTAATCTCGTTGACACACTGCCGCAGCGTCAGCGACCTTCCACGTTCCCCGTCACATTGCCCGGAAACAGGCGCGTTCGCGTTCGCCTTGGTGAGGGCGCAGGGGTAATGCTGCGACATGGCCCCGGGCCGTTCTTGGTTAATGAGGTAGTTGAGGAGTGCCAGCGCGCCGTTGTAACAAAGCTGCTGGAGCCAACGAGAAAGGCTCTCACGCAACTATATTCAACTGCCGTTCCAACCGACTACCGCCGATTGCTTTTTGTTCGCTGGAAGCCCCCAGACGAAGTTCTCGCGATTGGAGAAGCGGATACCGTCCGAACAGCTGTGCAGAACAACCTTCAGTCGTTTATCCGTGAGTTCTTTCCTAACTTCGCTCTCGCAGTTCTGCACACGGGAGAACAGCTTGAAAATACACCGCAAGCTGACTGGCAATAGTGTGTGCCGACTTGAGACCTGCGTATCGAAACGACCTATTTTTACCGTAGCCATAAGAGCTAACTGCCTTTCGGCCCCAGACGACCAAGAATTAACCCGCCCACCTTACGGCCGGGCGGCTGGGTTCGGGGGTGTCCCTCGGGAAGCCGATTCCGAGCGGTTTGGTCCCTGGCAAGGGGTCCGGGTCGGATCGGGCACTTTAAAGGTGCAGGGAGCTTTTTGGGACAAGCTGGAGGGCACTCCGAGCGCTCACGCCGCGTCCGGATGGCATTTGTCAGACAGCGAGATAGCCTCCATCCACGGGCAAGACAGCTCCGGTCAACCAGAACGATTCATCGCTCGCCAGATAAACCGCCGCACCTGCAATATCCTCAGGCCGACCGAGCCTGCCGATGGGATGAGAGGCGGTTCTTTCCCGACGAACCGCTGCTGGATCCGGAGCCTGGTTGATGACCGTCGCAGTCAGATCGGTCTCTACGAATCCCGGGCAAATTGCATTCACCCGGATGTTTTCATGTCCGTGATCGGCCGCCATGCTCTTGGTCAGCAGGACTACCGCACCCTTGGATGAAGCATAGGCTGCACGGTTTCGAGCTCCGACAACTCCGAGCGTGGAAGCCACGTTAATAATCGAACCGCCGCCAACTTTTCTCATGTGGGGTAATGCGGCCCGAGAGAGCAGCCAAACGGCACGAACGTTCACATTGAAGGTGTGGTCCCACTGTTCTTCGGTAATCTGCTCGGCGTTTCCAATGTGCAGGACGCCAGCGTTGTTCAGCAGAAAGTTCAATCCGCCGAAGCGCCTTACCGTCTGATCCAGCAGGCGTTCGATTTCGCTCGTTCTGGAAACGTCGACTGGGATCGCGAAGGCAGAATCGCCAATTCCGTGAGTAACCTCCTCGACGAGATCCTTTCGCCTGCCGACCAGCGCCACCTGCGCTCCTTCCCTCGCCAGAGCGATCGCGCATGCGCGGCCAATTCCAGTGCCCGCACCAGTGACGATCCCAATCTTGCCCTTCAGACGTTCACTCATGACGAACCAGTTTAGCTGAACAGCGCGGGGCTAGACGGCGAGCCTTGTACGGGTAGCTAAGATGAAGGGTTGCGTCTCTCGAGGAGCCGTACGCGCCGCATTCTGTCCTGGGCTTCAGTTGAATCCAGGTCCGAATCCTCCAATGGAAGGAGAGGCAGCGTTGACAGCAGACATCTATACATACGACACAACGGGACGAGAGCAACTCGGGACGTCGTCCTGCGTTTAGAATCATCCAAGAAAACATATGCAGACTCGGCGTTTAGGCGACTCCAACTTGGAAATCACTCCCATCGGTATTGGCGCATGGGCGATGGGCGGCGGCGACTGGGCTTTCTCCTGGGGACGGCAGGAGGACGGTGAATCGATTGCAGCGATTCACGTGGCGCTCGATGCGGGCGTCAACTGGATCGATACTGCAGCCGTGTACGGACTGGGGCACTCGGAAGAGGTCGTCGGCAAAGCGATCGCGGGACGCACACATCGTCCTTACGTCTTTACCAAGTGCAGCCTACTGTGGAATGACCAGCGCGAGATCGGGCACAGCCTGAAAGCTGCTTCGGTGCGCCGCGAGCTGGAAGCAAGCTTGCGGCGGCTGAGGGTGGATGTGATCGATCTCTACCAGATCCACTGGCCCGATCCCGAGCCCGAGATTGAAGAAGGTTGGCAGACGCTGGCCCAATTCCAAAAAGAAGGCAAGGTTCGTCACATTGGCGTATCGAACTTCAACGTGACCCAGATGAAGCGGGTCCAGAGGATTGCGCCTATCACGTCGCTGCAGCCGAACTACAACATCGTGACCCGCGACATCGAAAAGGAAGTTCTGCCTTTTTGCCGCGGGCAGCAGATCGGTGTCATCGTGTATTCCCCGATGAAGTCGGGACTGCTGACAGGCAAAATGACACGCGAACGCATCGCGTCGCTGCCGCGAGACGACTTCCGCCCGAGAACCGCCAGCTTTAAGGAACCGCTGCTGAGTCGCAACCTCGGGCTGGTGGAGGTGCTACGCGGGATCGGCGAGCGTTACGGCCGCGCCCCGGGCGAGGTCGCGATTGCCTGGACGCTGCGTGATCCAGTCGTCACCGGAGCGATTGTGGGTATGCGTTCTGCCGAGCAGGCAAAGCAGATCGTGCGCTCGGCGGAATTCCGTCTGAGTCCCGATGAGATCCTCGAGATCGAGGAGTATCTCAAGGTGACTCCGGTTGCTCCATAAGTATGGAAAACTGGCATTGAAGAAGCTAGCCATGAACGTGTTTGGCGCATTCGCATTACTTGCAGGTCCCCTGCTGGGAGCACAGCTCAGCTCTGCGCAAGCCACTTCTACTTCTCCGCTGACCGCGGTGGATAATATTGACCTCCGCCGCTACGCCGGCAAGTGGTACGAGATTGCTCGTTATCCAAACCGCTTCCAGCGCAACTGTCAATCCGACACGACTGCTGTCTACACGCTACGAGATGACGGAAGGGTCCAAGTCGTGAATGCGTGCCGCGAGAAGAATGGGAAGATAACAACCGCGCGGGGCACGGCCAAGGTCGTCGACAAAAAGACCAATGCCAAGCTGAAAGTGACATTCTTCTGGCCGTTCTACGGCGACTACTGGGTCATTGGCTTGAGCCCAGAGTACCAGTACGCGATTGTGGGTGAACCTAGCCGGAAGTACCTGTGGATCTTGAGCCGCGCACCCAGCATGGAGGAAACCACGTATCAGGAAGTTCTGAGGCTGGTTGAGACCCTGGGGTACCAGCCAGGAATGTTGCAGAAGACAAATCAATCCGTACAAGCAAACGTTCCGTCGCCTTCGTAGATCGCTTTGATTGTCACGGTTGTCCCCCGGCGAAAAAAGCCACAAACTTATACTATGAGGTGGCAGTCCGCATCCAGTGGAGGGATCCGTTGGGCGAAATGATTCAGTTCAAACGACCGGACGGAAAGACCTGCCCTGGGTATCTGGCGACGCCCAAGACAGGATCGAGCGCGCCCGGCTTTGTCGTCATCCAGGAATGGTGGGGGCTCAACGATCAGATTAAGAAGACCGCTGATCGGCTCACCGAAGCCGGCTATCGGGCGCTCGTGCCGGACCTCTACCGAGGTAAGGTCACCACTGCTGCCGACGAAGCAAACCACCTGATGACGAACCTCAACTTCCCCGATGCCGCCGGTCAAGACATCCGCGGCGCCGTGCAGTACCTAAAACAATCCTCGAAGAAGGTGGCCGTGGGCGGCTTCTGCCTGGGTGGAGCGCTAACTATCCTGGCGGCCGTGCGGGTACCTGAGATGGACGCTGGCGCCTGCTTCTACGGCATTCCACCTCTCGACGCCGCCGATTTGAAGAAAATCAAAATTTCCCTGATTTGCCACTTCGCGAACAAGGACGACTGGTGCACACCCGCCAAGGTGAATGACCTCGAGGCCGCGCTCAAGCAGTCGAAATCAGAGTTCGAGATCTATCGCTACGACGCGCACCATGCCTTCATGAACGAAGCCCGCCCCGAGGTGTACGACCCGGCATCCGCCAAGACGGCGTGGGAGCGAACGCTCAAGTTTCTGAAGACGGCACTCGCGTGACGGGTCGCCGACCTCTCGCGCCCAAACTGGAATATGCCCGCGAGGAAACGGTAGAGCGCAGCCTTTTCAGGGCTGTAGTCACCCGAGCCTAAGTAGTTGCAATCCTTATCTTTATCGTCGTTCGTACCCCCATTTTGACCGGAGTTATTGGACCCATAACGGACCCAACAATCAGACCCACTGCGGATACCGGAGTTCGCCCAGATTCTCATTCCGCAAACGGGAGTCGGTCGCGGAGGAGTTGAGCACTGTTTAAAGAACAGAGCGATCCAAGCAAGACCGTGAAGGCTTAAGGTACGATGTCTGAACGATTAGAATCATTTGCTTTAGATCGTGCGTTGGAGGCATGGGACACTTCACCAAGATCAACGCTGTTCGTCACCTCCTCTCGGCTTATGCCAAGTTCTTTCCAGCCGTGAGCAGAACAGAGCAACTAGTCGCGCGGAAGGCATTTCATGACCAATTCCTACGCCCGGAAGACTTGAGAACTGTTAGAGAGAGGGAAAGGAGGGAGGAACTTCAGCAGCTACAAAAAGGCTTGCGGAGCATTTGGAATGCTGACAACCACTACACGGCTCGGTGGAGAATGTTCACCTTGCAGTCTGAGCTGCAAGGCCGCACAGCCCTTTTCCGTAGCGAGGAGTTGAATCCTCCCCCGCCAGATCAACCCATACATCAGGCCCTCGTATTTCTCCGGAAGAACTTGCATCTGTTGAGGACGTGCAGCAATGCACCCTGTCAAACCTTCCGGTTTTTTATCGCAAGCAAGCCGGGGCAAAAGTACTGCTCAACTTCTTGCACGACAGCCGTCCAAAAGGAATTCAAAACACGTTGGTGGAAAGAAAAAGGAAGCCAATGGCGAAAGTCGAGGCGCTCAAAACAGAAGACTTCGCGCAAAGCCGGACGACAACGGCTCTAATCGACACTTCGTCCCGCTCATGTCGAGCCTCAGTGTCTTTGCTGGCGTAGAACTGGCTGCCATGTCCCCTGTACCGAAATCCTTCGATCGGCTTCGCTAAAGGGCCGCTGGAAAGGAACAACTTAACGGCCGTCAAATTACATGCTGACGGTGTACCGAAATCTACAGTTTTTGAAGGGGGATGCCTGATGCTAGTCTGTCGAATCTGCGGGTCTTCGCGGCGTGAGTAGCAATCCAGCCCGCCGGCTGTGTGCCAGATTCTAGGGACGTGGCGGTGTGAGCCGGATGGTAAAGCACCGACCCTTTGGGTTATGAGTCCAAAACTACTAGTGTTTTCAACAACTTACAAGACGCGGGTGGCCCTTGAAAAGCCTT
Organism: Candidatus Sulfotelmatobacter sp.; assembly: GCA_017883385.1. Taxonomy (GTDB): domain Bacteria; phylum Acidobacteriota; class Terriglobia; order Terriglobales; family Acidobacteriaceae; genus Sulfotelmatobacter. The sequence continues at coordinate 570 of JADGNQ010000181.1, read as the reverse complement.
GTAAGTAGGGTTAAGGAATCCTTATTGGACAGTTAAAGGACAGTCGTCCAGTCGAAGCATGTCTGCTTCGCCGCATCCGGGCAGGCTATTGTTTGTGAGGAGGTGCGCGGCCGCCGTCACCGCGCGAACGTACGCTCTCGTCTCCACTGGAATTAGCCGCTTGCTGCTCAAGAGCGTGAAGTCTTTGCTGCCGTTCCTTAAAACCGCACTCCGAACGACCATCTCACCTGCGTTATATGCCGCGAGAGCGAGTGACCAACTGTCGAACTGTACGTGCAAAGTGCGAAGGTATCGCGCTGCAGCCCGAGTTGATTTCTGGACGTCCAGGCGGTCATCAATTTCGCTATTCACCGTGAGACCAAACCGACGCGCAGTATCCGGCATGAATTGCCACGCGCCGCGCGCGCCCTTAGGGGAGAGGGCCGCGATGTTCCCAGCACTCTCTACTAATACGAGAGCTACAGCCTCGTCTGGGATACCTTCTTCGCGCAATATAGGAATTAACACTGGCATGAGTTGCGTCACTCTCGCAACAGCGCGACGGACGGCTTCATCGTTGCCGTTCCAATA
>JADGNQ010000375.1 GCA_017883385.1 Candidatus Sulfotelmatobacter sp. | reverse complement strand
ACAAGGACAAGCTCCTCGTCTTCGCTGCTGAGGGCAACCGCGTCGCCGTCCAACGAACTGTCCTGCTGCTGCACGCAATCTAGCGGGAGTTTACTGCGAAGTGTCGATGGGCAGCGGTAACCTGCTGAACTGATTGCAGATTCCGCTGAGGGTTTGTATTACCTACGTGGGGTACGACAGAGGTGGTCCAAACCCAGCGCATCGGCGAGAGCCTGCTGCGGGAGAGTCTGCTTGGAGAGCACCGTAGCGGTGCGTTGAGGACCTTTTTGGCCTTGAGGCGGGTACAGCAGAAGGAACTGCTGAATCTGTCCGAGTTCATGCAGAAGCTGTTCCGTGGAAAGGCCAGGCCAAACGGTCTCGGCTTGATTGTGAACGTACTGCAACAGCGAGATGCCGAGCATGCAGTAGAACGCGTGCACGCGAATCTTACTGTCCGTCCAGTGATACATGGGCCCCCAACCCAACCATTCGCCGTCCTTCAGTCCACGGAACACCTGCTCCACCTGTTGTTGGCCACCGTATCCGGCGACGATCTGCTCGGCAGTCCATTCCATCCGGTTGGTCAAGAGCATAGTGCGACCCAGGCGGTGAGACAACAGTTGCAACCAGGCAGCGTGGTCGAAGTCGAATTGCAGGCGCCAGCGACCCTCGTGGTTTTCCAACTGATAGCGGACCAACTCGGAAACGAAATCCGCAGAGAGCCAGCGCGCGATCTTGCGGCGGATGCCGCTCTCCGTAAATCGGGCGGCCGGTTTTGCCAATTCGATGGAGAGCCGGCGCATGGATTGCATCACCTTGCTCACAGTCGTAGTTACGCTGTGCAGTTGCTCGCCCGCAAAGGAAGCCGAGTATTTCACCACGCACAAATACTCCTGGCCATGCACCAGCGCCCTCTCGGCAGCAGCGTGGACTCCCGGCTGCGCACTGCTCAAGGCCGGCAACTGCTCTGGCGGACGTTCCCGCAACTCCGGCGGCGCCTGATTCCACGGCAACGCCGAAATCCAGCCCACGCCAGCCTGTTGCAACTCCACCGTGTTCGCCAATGACGCAGAGCCTTTGTCCATCACCAACGTCACGGTGTCGCGCGCGATCCCGTTGCGGTCCAGCAGGGCAAGAATGCGGCTCAGCGCCGAAGGCAGTTCTTCAGCATCCGCCACATTTCCGGGATAGACGTGGTGACACAGGCTGAGTCCACTCTCGGCGTCACGCACGTAACTGAGTCCGACCTGTCGCAGATTGTGGCGCCCTTGCTTGTTGTGGCCACGCTGCGCCACGTGGTTGCGCGTGTTGTTGCTGGCGATATAGGTGTAAAAGTTGGTAGTGTCATAAGCCAGCAAACGGCGACTCACCAAGCGTTTTTCCTTCCAAGCTCCCAATAAACAGGATTGTGCCTGATCCAACTGATCGGATGCATTACTGCCATCGCGATCGTCGGAGACGAGGATCTGATCAAAGCAATCCCAGAAGGCTTGCGACGTGAATCGTTCGGGTGGGAAGCCCCAGAGGTGATGGAGGATGGAGCGGCGATACCAGTCGGCAACCTCGGTCTTCGGGCCGGGCTGACAGATGCGGTGAATAGCAGCGAGCAAGAGGTAATGAGCGGTGGATGGACCGGAGCGCGGTGTTGGCCAAACGGACTCCAAAACAGCGAATGCGCCGGAGTTTTGGGCGGCCAACCAGAGAGCGCCGGGCAACCCGAACTCGATGGCGGAAGCGGCGATGGGGACGGGTGCGGAGCGGTCCTGGACGAGGGCGGCGACGCGTTCGGCGGTGCCGAGATAGGTCTGCTGGACGATCCTGGGCTTGCCGTCGACGCGGGCGCTCTCGACGACATAGTAGTAGAGCTGGTTGGCCTTTTTCTTGGCCACAATCGAGGCCATATAGGGTAATACAAGTATATGCTGATTGGTGTTGAAGTCAATAGGCAAAGAGCACAATTTCGCACAAACAGGTCCTCAATAGGGTAATACGAGAAAGATGCGGAAGGGTGACACCTAAAACGAGGAGACAGAAGGGCTTACGCGACTCCGTTCACGGCCGACACTGCACTTCCCAGTAAACTCCCGCTAGGCGATGCAAGCTGGTTTTGTCGGATGAAGACCGCGCCGAATTGGAGCAAATAGCGCGGTCGCGCACAGTGCCACATCGGGAGGCGCAACGTGCCGCAATCATCCTGGGATATTACGCGGGAGAGAGCATATCTGGCATTGGGCGGCGCCTCGGTATGACGCGCTTGAGCGTTTCGAAATGGGTAGCCAAGGCTCTGGCGGTCGGCCCGATGGCAGCGCTGAAAGACAGCTACCACCGCCCCAAGGAACCAGCAATCGGCGACGATGCCAAAGCGTGGGTGGTACATGTGGCGTGCTCGAAGCCGAAGGATCTGGGCTATGCGGCCGAAGTTTGGAGTCGGCAAGCGCTTGCTCGGCACATCCGCGAGCATGCCGTGGAAGCCGGTTTCCCTGCGCTGTCGCGGGCAGCCAAGGCGACCGTGCACCGAATCCTGGCGGAACAGCCACTGCATCCGGAAAAGGTCAAGTATTACTTGGAGCGGCGCGATCCTGAATTTGACGCGAAGATGCGGAGGGTCCTGATCGTCTATCAGGATGTGGCGCTGCAGAATGCAAAACGAGCCGCTGGCGAGACGGCTTCCACCGTGATCACGGTTTCGGTGGACGAGAAGCCTGGAGTGCAGGCCATCGGCAATACCGCACCCGATCTGCCGCCCGTGCCAGGCAAACATCCCAAAATCGGCCGTGATCACGAATACGAGAGATTCGGTACCTGCTCCATACTGGCAGCGCTGGATCTCCAGGATGGTCATGTCACGGCGCGTGTGGAGAACCGCCACCGCAGTGTCGAATTCATCGGCCTGCTGAGCGACCTCGATGCGAAGTACCCGCTTGAATGCACCATCAGAATCATCCTGGACAATCACTCCGCGCACATTTCCAAAGAGACGCAGGAATTCCTATCGAAGCATCCCAATCGTTTCCAGTACGTCCTGACACCGAAACATGGCTCATGGCTGAATATCGTCGAGACTCTGTTCGGCAAAATGGCGCGAAGCTTCCTGCGCCATATCCGGGTCCAATCCCTCGACGAACTAAAAGCCCGAATCCTCAAAGGCATTGAGGAGATCAATGCGGCCCCTGTCGTCCATCGTTGGAAAAACTTCGAGGCGCTCACACAGGATTAACAGATTACCTTTTAATGAAACGATATACTAGGCTATCGCTGGGCTTATCGCGTCATCGACTCCCGCGCATTCGGACTGCCTCAACGCCGGGAACGGGTGTTCCT
>JADGNQ010000180.1 GCA_017883385.1 Candidatus Sulfotelmatobacter sp. | reverse complement strand
CCGGACGAATGCGTCCGGGGCTACGTGATTATTTCCCTTTGATCCGGCTGATGAACAACTGCAGGAACCGGTCCGCATCCGAGGCCGTGCAGACCCGCGAATTCGGTTTCAACTCGATCACACCATCGATCTCGTAGTGATCGCCATGCAGCACGTTGTTTTCGTTCGATCCCATGCGATTCGCGACCGTCTCACCGCGCGTGAACTCGCCCTTGGTTTCCACGTCCACGTGCATGTCTTTGAGCGTCACGAGTGTCGGATCAATCACAACGCCCACCGCAAGCGGATCGTACATCGCCGCGCCTTGGTACCCGCTCTTCTCCGAACGCGTCACGTAGAAGTCCGCCAGCTTGCCGATGAAGTCACTCTGCGGCCCGTGAAGGGACTGCAGATCGGCCACATACTTGCGCGTGATCAGAGTTCGCTCACCCACATCGGAACCGACCATCGTGACCGTCCACCCGGCATTGAACACGATCGCCGCCGCTTCTGGATCGCCATAGATGTTCGCCTCGGCCGCTCCGTTCACATTTCCTCCCGTAGTCGAGCCCCCCATAATCACGATGTCCTTCACCAGAGATGCAATCGAGGGGTCTTTGGAAACTGCGATCGCAATGTTCGTCAAGGGCCCGACGGGAATCAGCGTGACCTCATGCGGATACTTGTGGACGAGTTCGATGATAAGGTCTGGGCCGAAGCGCGAATCGGCTCTGCACTTCGAAGCAGGCAACTCGACTCCGGCTAAGCCGTTCCTGCCATGCCAGAATTGCGCTGTGATCAACTTCTGGTTGAGAGGATGCTGCGCGCCACCAGCCACCAGCAAGTCACATCGTCCGGCGAGTGAGACCAACTTCAGCGCATTCTCCAGACCCTGCCGCCCATCGACGTTTCCTGGCACAACAGTCAGCGCTTCGACCTTCAGTTCCGGTGAGTTCAGGGCCAGCAGGATGGCCATCGCGTCATCTACGCCCGGGTCGGTATCAATGATCACGCGCTTCGGTGTTTCCGCAGCGGCGCTGGTGAGAAGACAGAAAGCAACAAACGAAATCAGGGGAGTCGTACCAAAGAATCGTTTCACGGCAAAATTCCTTCTTGGAAAATAGAGATGCAAACGAAGTTTCAAAGCAGCATGCCTGCAATTGAGGCTGACATCAAGTTGGCCATCGTCCCCGCCAGCATTGCGCGGACCCCAAGCCGAGCCAGTTCGCCTCTCTTGTTCGGAGCCAGAGCACCAATACCGCCAATCTGGATTCCAATCGAGCTGAGATTTGCAAAGCCGCATAGCGCAAACGTGGCAATGGTGAACGAGCGAGGATCGAGGCTGCCTTTCATGGGCCCGAGTTGCGAGAACGCGACAAATTCATTGATCACCATGCGGGTGCCCAGTAGGTTGCCAATGGCAGCAGCATCGTGCCACTTGACCCCGATCAACCAGGCAATAGGCGCGAAAATCCAGCCAAGGACCTGTTGCAGACTGTAGGGGAACCACCCGATGTGGATATGAATCCAGCCCATCATGGCGTTGACCAGAGCCAGCAGCGCGATGAAGGTGATGAGCATCGCTCCAACGTTGAGCGCGAGGTGCAGGCCGTCGACCGTGCCACGCGCGATGGCGCCGAGCACATTGGATTCCTTCTCCATGGCAGGCATCTGCACGCGCCCGGCAGTGAGAGGCTTTTCGGTTTCTGGCACCAGCATTTTCGCGATCAGCAGCGTGCCGGGCGCGGTCATGATGACGGCCGTGAGAAGATTTTTCGGGTCGGCGCCGCCCACATGGATGTAACCGGCCATCATGCCTCCGGAGATGTGCGCCATGCCGCTGGTCATGACGGTCATTAATTCGGATTGCGTCAGTTCGGGCAGAAAGGGGCGGATGGTCAGCGGCGCTTCGGTCTGGCCCATGAAGATGCTGGCCGCAAGATTCAGCGATTCGGCGCCGCTGGCGCCCATCACCGTGGTCATGACCCACGCGCCTGCGCGAATAATGAGCTGCATGATCCCGATGTGGTAAAGCACAGCAAAGAACGCGGCGATGAAGATGATCGTCGGCAGTACCTGAAAGGCGAAGATGAATCCCAGCGACGACGACTGTTTGCCGAGGTCGCCAAAGATAAATTCCGAACCGTAGTAGGAAAAATCCAGGAGGTGTTTGGCTCCCGCGCCCAGCCAGGCGAAGAGGGTCTCTCCCTTCTGCGTCCGGAGCACAAAAATCGCCATGACGACTTGCAGGCCAAGGCCCCAGGCGATGGTCTTGAGGCGGATGGCGCGACGGTTGGAGGAAAAGGCATAGGCCAGGGCGAGCATGGTGAGAAGGCCGAGAATTCCCGTGTATCGTCCCATTTAGTTTTTCTCCCCGGACTTGCCGATTGTCTTCTCGCCGATGACTCTGTGAATCAGTGGCCTTCTCGCCGCCGATGCAGTACCGGTCACCTCAAAACTCGCCTCAATGAGTTGCCGCGCCCGCGCCGCTCGCGCCTCAGCATTGTAGTAAATCGTCGCGAGTGGCTCGCCGGTCGCAACTCGATCTCCAACTTTCTTGTGCAGCACAATCCCCACGGCAGGATCGACCGAATCTTCCTTGCGCTCGCGTCCGCCGCCGAGAATCACGCAAGCCGTGCCAACTTGCTCGCATTGAATAGACCCAACGTACCCGGCCTTTGCACTCGCAACCTGTATAGTGTGCTGCGCCTGGGGCAACCGCTTGGCATCGTCGACAACGCGTGCATCGCCGCCCTGCAACTCGACCATCTGGCGAAATTTCTCCAGCGCCTTGCCGGAAGCAATCAGCTTTGCACTTTGCTGTTTCCCTTCCGCAACTGTGCTGGAGATACCGCCAAGGTGCAGCATCCATCCCGCGAGTTCCAGGCAGAGTTCGCGCAGATCTTCAGGCCCGCCGCCGCGCAGGACCTCCACGACCTCGACCACTTCCAGGGCGTTGCCGATCATATTCCCCAGCGGCTGATCCATATCCGTGATCAGCGCGACGACCTGCTTGCCCATCCGCTCCCCGGTTTCCACCATGAGTTCGGCAAGGAAAGCAGCGTCCTTCTCGCTCTTCATGAACGCGCCGGATCCCGTCTTCACGTCGAGCACCAGCGCGTCGATGCCTTCCGCCAGCTTCTTGCTCATGATCGACGCGCAAATCAGATACGGGCTCTCGACCGTGCCGGTCACATCGCGCAGCGCATAAAGCTTCCGATCCGCGGGAGCGATCTCGGCCGTCTGCCCAATCATCGCGCAGCCGCAAACTTCGAGCACGCGGCGGAACTCCGCCACGGGAAGATTCACGTTGAAACCGGGGATGGCCTCCAGTTTGTCGAGCGTCCCGCCCGTGTGCCCCAGGCCACGCCCGCTGATCATCGGCACGGCAACGCCAGCGCCGGCCGCCAACGGGGCCAGCACGAGAGACGTCTTGTCGCCGACCCCGCCGGTAGAATGCTTGTCGACTTTCTTGGCTGGCAAAGAAGAAAGATCGAGCACCTCGCCCGAACGCAGCATCGCATCCGTCAGCGCGGCGGTCTCGGGGCGCGTCATCCCCTTCAGTACCACCGCCATTAGCCACGCCGACACTTGATAGTCGGGAATCTCGCCCGCGGTATAGGCACTGACCAGGCCTTCGATTTCGGCTCGCGAGAGCTCAACCCCATCCCGCTTCTTGCGGATCACATCAATGGCGCGGAATGTTTGTTGCACCAACGTCACAGGGTTCACTGTAAGCGGAATCCTTCTGGAAGAAGTTCCGTGATGTGGGCTTGCTTCGGACCGTTGGCCCCCTGGAAGAAAATGATCGCGTCGGGTCCGAACTCATAAATCACCTGGCGGCACGCACCGCAAGGCGAACACGCAACCTCGTGATCGTTGGCGACGGCCACTGCCTGAATCTCGATCTTCGGGCCCAACTGCGCGACCGCGGAACAAATCGCGGTTCGCTCGGCGCAGTTCGTCATTCCGTAGGAAGCGTTTTCCACGTTGCAACCGGAAAAGATCTTTCCGTTCGTCAGCAGGATCGCCGCTCCTACATGGAACTTTGAGTACGGAGCATGAGCGTTCTTCATTACCTTGATAGCAGCTCGCTCCAGCTTCTTCCGCACGCCGGTGGAGACCGTATTCTTGCGTCGCATAGAAAATAATGTACCGTGAAGTGTACTGCGAAATGGCCCGTTGAAAGCGTCGAATCGAGCGCCATTGTAAACCCTTGCCGAGGACTCCGGGCCTTTTCTTCCCGACAATCCGGCAGAGACTGCCCGAAACAACGGAATTCGCGTTGTAAAATTGCCTGCCGTACAATTGCGGCTCAAGAGATCGTCCATGTTCAGGCCTCACGGACTCGCATTCTCATTTCGGAAGTAGAAGGTAGAACTCCAATGTCGGTCGATCGGGACTATCCCGACCTCGCACGCAAATCGAAAAACGACGTTGCGGCCCGAGAGCCGCAATCCTCGAACACGATTGCCACGCTCGCCGGACGTTCGCTTCTCTCAAATTCCGGCATTCCCCTCGATTTGAATTGGCTGCAGGAAGTTCGAGTAAACACGAGCGCCGTGGAACGCCGCGCCCAGACGCAAGTGGCACGGCGAACCGTGAAGAAAGAGTGGCAGGCTGCGTGGCTGCTGCGCGCGATCACATGCATGGACCTGACCACTCTTTCTGGCGATGACACGGATGAGCGCGTGCGCCGCCTCTGCGCGAAGGCGCGGCAACCCATCCAGCAGGATCTCGTGCAAAAGCTCGGCATCGAGGAACTCGGCGTGAAGGTGGGCGCGGTTTGCGTCTATCACACCTTCATCGAGACCGCGCTGCATGCCCTGGAGGGAAGCGGCGTTCACGTTGCGGCAGTCTCTACCGGATTTCCGGCGGGGCTGTCGCCGCTCGCCGAGCGCATCGCAGAGATTCGCCGGTCGGTGGAAGCGGGAGCCCACGAGATCGATGTTGTCATCACGCGCGGCCATGTTTTCGGCGGTCGGTGGCAAGCGCTCTACGACGAAGTCGCTGCCTTCAAGCAGGCCTGCGGCGCAGCCCACATGAAAGTCATCCTGGGCACGGGCGACCTGCTGACATTTCGCAACGTAGCTCGCGCGAGCTTTGTCGCCATGATGGCGGGCGCGGACTTCATCAAGACCTCGACGGGTAAAGAGGCGACCAACGCTACGCTGCCGGTGAGCCTGGTCATGGTGCGCGCCATCCGCGAATACGCGCAGCAAACTGGAATGGCGGTTGGCTTCAAGCCAGCCGGCGGCATCCGCACCGCAAAGCAGTCCATCGACTGGCTGGCCATGATGAAAGAGGAACTCGGACTGTCGTGGACACATGCAGAACTTTTCCGCTTCGGTGCGAGTGGCTTGTTAGGTGATATCGAGCGGCAACTGGAGCACCATGCAACCGGGCGCTACTCTGCGGAGTACCGTCATCCGATTGCGTAGCTGGAAGGTGTACAGCAGGATAGTCGTGATCAAAACGAGAACAGCGAGCCGAGCCCAATGAGCATTGCCGAAAAGTTCGCCACCATGGAGTACGGACCCGCTCCCGAAGATTCCGAAGAAGCGGGTGCATGGCTGGAGCGCCACGGCCGACGCTTTGGACTGTTCATCGGTGGAGCGTGGCAGGCGCCCGCGGCCGGAGAATATTTCGACACGCTCGATCCCTCGAACGGCGAGAAGTTGGCTGTGGTCGGTCAAGGCAGCGCTGCTGACATTGACGCCGCCGTCCGTGCGGCGCGCGCCGCCTCTCCGAAATGGCGCGCCCTCACACCACACGCCCGTGCTCGATATCTCTATGCCCTCGCGCGGCTCGTGCAGAAACACTCGCGGCTTCTCGCCGTTCTCGAAACCATGGACAACGGCAAGCCCATCCGCGAAAGCCGCGACATCGACATCCCCCTTGTGGCGCGGCATTTCTACCACCATGCCGGATGGGCGCAACTGCTCGATCAGCAATTTCCCGAGTACGAGCCTTGCGGCGTCGTCGGCCAGATCATTCCCTGGAATTTTCCTCTTCTCATGTTGGCGTGGAAGATCGCGCCCGCGCTGGCGACGGGAAATACTGTTGTTCTGAAACCGGCTGAGTTCACTTCCCTCACTGCGCTCGCGTTCGCGGAACTTTGTCAGGAAGCGGGATTGCCCGCTGGAGTCGTCAATATCGTGACCGGAGATGGATCAACCGGCGAGGCATTGGTGAAGCATCCCGATGTAGACAAGATTGCGTTCACTGGATCGACCGAAGTCGGACGCGCCATCCGCAGCGCCACGGCCGCGAGCCATAAGCGTCTCTCGCTCGAACTCGGCGGCAAGTCTCCGTTCATCATCTTCGAAGATGCCGACCTCGATAGCGCAGTGGAGGGCCTAGTCGACGGAATCTGGTTCAACCAAGGACAGGTATGCTGCGCGGGCTCGCGCCTGCTGATGCAGGAGAGCATCGCGGAGGCGTTGCTATCGAAGATTCGCGATCGTATGAGCAGCCTGCGCATCGGTCCGCCGCTCGACAAAGCGATAGACATTGGCGCCATCGTCGCCCGGGTGCAACTGGACCGCATCGAGCGCATGGTGGCGCAGGGTATAGCCGAAGGTGCAACCTGCTGGCAGCCGAAAACTGCTCTGCCTTCGCGCGGCTTCTACTATCCGCCGACTCTTCTGAGCAACGTGCATCCCACATCGATCGTCGCCCAACAGGAAATCTTTGGCCCGGTTCTCGCGGCCATGACTTTCCGCACTCCGAAAGAAGCGGTGGAACTGGCCAACAACACCGTGTATGGCCTGGCGTCCTGCGTGTGGAGTGAGAACATCAATGTGGCGCTCCATGTCGCTGCGCAACTCAAGGCCGGTGTCGTGTGGGTCAATTGCACGAATCTGTTCGACGCCGCCTGCGGCTTCGGCGGATACCGCGAGAGCGGGTACGGCCGCGAGGGCGGCAAAGAAGGCTTGCTGGAATACATGGAGCCCACGTGGTTCAAGCACGCTCCGAAGTTGCCCCCAGCAAACGCGCCCGCCCCGGAGCAAGCAGACGAGAATGCCGACACGAGCACGCCTGCCATTGACCGGACTGTCAAGCTGTACATCGGCGGCAAGCAGGCGCGCCCGGACTCCGGCTACAGTATGGAAGTGCGTTCGCCTGAAGGGCGACTGTTGGGCGAAGCTTCTCTCGGCAATCGCAAAGACATTCGCAATGCCGTTGAGGCTGCCCGCAAGGCTGAAGCCTGGGCAAAAGCCACTGCGCACAATCGCGCCCAGGTTCTCTATTATTGCGCCGAGAATCTGGCGCAGCGCCGCGGCGAGATTATCCATCGCCTCGCTGCGGCCGTCGGCGAGAAGCAAGCCTCGGCGGAAGTGGATCTCGGAATTGAGCGCATCTTCTCGTATGCAGCCTGGGCCGACAAATTCGATGGCGCTGTACACAATCCGCCCTTTCGCAATATCGCAGTCGCGATGAACGAGCCGATTGGCACCGTCGGTGTGATCTGCCCAACGGAAGCGCCGCTGCTCGGATTCCTGTCACTCGTCATGCCCCTGCTTGCCATGGGCAACACCGTGATCGCGGTTCCCTCGGAGAGATATCCGCTTATCACCGGAGACCTGTACCAGCTTTTCGACACGAGTGATCTACCCGGCGGTGCAGTGAACATCGTGACGGGCTACGCATCGCAACTCCTGAAAACGCTTGCGGAGCACGACGACGTTGACGCCATCTGGTGTTACGGAGACGAAGCCACCGTGGCAGCTGCGAAGGCAATGTCTACTGGAAATCTGAAGCAGGTCTGGACCAACGAGGGCCGGGTTATCGACTGGTTCAACCCGAAAGTGGCGGAAGGCCGCTGGTTTCTCGAGCACGCGACTCAGGTGAAGAATATCTGGGTGCCCTACGGAGAGTGATCAGGGACTCTTTAGGGTTGTGGCTTGCCCGCAAAGATCATCCGATTCCCTCCATAATCCGAGCCAGTCGGATCGCCATTGCATTTGTCTCCGCCCGGCGCTAGCATACCCCGATCCGTTTTCATGCGCCCGGCATCATTCTCTCTACAGTCCATGTTGACCAAGGAGGACGTATGGGCATCGCAGTTTCCCCGCAGATCCATCCGCAAGTCGCGGAGTTCATCGACAAACCACGCAAGATGTTAGTCAACGGCAAGTGGGTCAACGCCGCATCAGGCAAGACTTTCCCCACATACAATCCGGCGACGGGCGAAGTTCTCGCACAAGTCGCGGAAGGCGATCGTGAAGACATTGACCAAGCTGTAAGGGCCGCCCGCAACGCCTTCGACAACGGCCCATGGCGCAGGATGACCGCATCCGAGCGCGGCCGCCTGATCTGGAAGCTCGCCGATCTGCTCGAGCAGCACACCGAGGAATTCGGCTACATCGAGAGTCTCGACAACGGCAAGCCTCTCAACATCGCCAAGGCCGCCGACGTTCCGCTCGCCGTTGATCTCTTGCGCTACATGGCCGGATGGGCAACCAAGATTGAGGGCAACACCATCCCCCTCTCTGTTCCGTACACACCCGGAGCAAAGTATCTCGCATACACGCTGCGCGAGCCCGTCGGAGTCGTCGGCCAGATCATTCCGTGGAATTTCCCGCTGCTCATGGCTGCGTGGAAACTTGGCCCCGCGTTGGCCACGGGCTGCACAGTAGTGTTGAAACCCGCGGAGCAAACGCCGCTCTCCGCGCTGCGTCTCGGCGATCTGATCATGGAAGCCGGCTTCCCCGAGGGCGTGGTCAATATTGTTCCCGGTTACGGCGAAACCGCAGGAGCCGCGCTGGCCGCGCATCCTGACGTCGACAAGATTGCATTCACCGGATCCACCGAAGTCGGC
>JADGNQ010000042.1 GCA_017883385.1 Candidatus Sulfotelmatobacter sp. | reverse complement strand
GGCCGAAGGGAAGAAGAGGACGATGTCCTCCTCGATGGCTGAATCGCGGGGACTCACGGCGGCGGTGGTCACGGTGAGCGATTCCTGCGCTCGCGGGGAGCGCGAGGACCGATCGGGGCCGGCGGTCGTCCAGTTCCTGGAGAACCTTCAGTTCTCGGTTGCGGCGCGCGAAGTTGTTCCTGACGATTCCATACAGATTCAGAACTTGCTGATTCGGCTGGCACGCGAGGTGCGATTCGTTGTGACTACCGGCGGGACTGGGATTGCTGCGCGCGATGTTACTCCGGAAGCGACAGTGGCTGTGTGCGAGCGACTGCTGGACGGTGTGGCGGAGCGGATGAGGAGTGAAGGGATCAAGAAGACTCCGTTTGCCGCTCTGAGCCGCGGTGTGTGTGGGGTGCGGGGGCGGGCATTGATTCTCAATTTGCCGGGGAGTCCGGCGGGCGCGGTGGAATCGCTGGAGGCCGTGGCGGGATTGCTTCCTCATGCGATTGAACTATTGAGTGGGAAGACGGAGCACAAGTAGCGTCGGCAAAAGGCGCTGCCGCGACAAACCCCGTCGCGGCCTGGACGGGCGAAGGCGCCCGTCCCCACATGAGTACCTAATCATCTGAATTTTCCGATTTTTCCAGGCCCCAGCAGCGCGCGGCCGGGATACACATCTGGAACGATCTTGCCTTCGTCGATGAGCATCGTCCCTCCCACCAACAGATAGTGAACTCCGACGCTGGGTTCCATGGGCTTTTCGAAGGTGGAATGGTCGGTGATGGTTTGGGGATCGAAGATCGCCACGTCGGCGTCGGCGCCTTCCTGCAGGCGCCCTTTGTGGCGGCCGGCGGGAGTGGATCGCTCGAGCACTTGCGCGGGCATGAGCGTCATTTTGCGGAGGGCTTCCATCAGGGTGAGCGTCTTTTTCTCACGGACGTATTGTGCCAGGACGCGCGAGTAAGTGCCGGCGTTGCGCGGGTGACCTAAGGCTCCGTCGCTGGCGATCATGATCAGAGGGTTGGGGATGACGGCGTCCACTGTTTCCTGCGTGTTGGCGAACACCAGTACCGACTGTTGTGCGCTGGAATTGTGCAGTTCTTCGAAACGCTCTTTGGTGAGGTGTTCGCCCGTGTCGGGAAGAACTAGATTGCTGTAGTCGATGCCCAGCTTCTCACGCCAACCGGGATTGAACAGGGCGGAATTCACAGCGGTCATGCCGGCGATGTAGGGATAGGCCTCGGTGGTTACGTCGAGGCCGCGGGCGCGGGCTCCTTCGACCAGCGACAGACATGCGAGGGAGTCGAGCAGGCAGGTGCTGTTGATGTGAACAATATGGAGAGGCGCGCCGGTGATGGCGGCCGCGCCGATGACTTCCTCGACAGACTCGATGGCAGAGCCGGGCTCCAGACGGCCAAAGCTGCGAATGTGAGTGTAGACCGGCAGCTTGCGCTCGGCGGCCACACGGAACATGTCAATGATCTCGAGGCGGGTCGCTCCAGGAGTGTATTGAATGCCCATGCCCACGCCGAGCGCGCCAGCGTCGAGTTCGTCGCGCAGACGCTGCTGAATCTTCTCGATCTGCCCGGAGCTAGCGGGCTGGTTCGTAGCCGGGCCACTCTTGGGCAGGATCTCGGGGATGCCAGCGTGGGGGTCAATGACGACGGGGTTCAAGGGCGCGCCGAATACCAGCGCTCGCGCCGCCACGTGACTGGCGGTGGTGCCATAGTGGATCAGCGAGTGTCCCTCTTTGGTCTTCAGAAACTGGGTGACGTCGGGGACGCCAATTTCCATTTCCAGCGCAGTGGTCACGCCGTCGAAGGCCTTCACTCGTTGGCTGTCGGATTCCTGGCCGTGCTGGTGCAGGTCGATGAAGCCGGGAGCGACCACGAGGCCAGCGGCGTGGATGACGCGGCGTGCGGCCAGCGGCTTGGCGGAGATGCGTGCGATCTTCCCGTCGCGGATGCCGACGTTGCGCACGGCGTCGAGAGCGGTCTCGGGGTCCATCACACGACCGCCTTCGAGAACGATGTCGTATTGTTGGGCGGAGAGGATTGTGGTTGTTAGCAGGAAAAGGAAGAGAGTCAGCTTGCGCATGGGGGCTCCAAAGCAAGCGATGATAGCAGGAGTAGCGTTGGGCTCAGCGTGAGCGAAGGCGGCAGCCGCGACAGAAACCGTTGCGGCCTTGGACGGGCGAGGGCGCCCGTCCCCACATGAACATCGGGTTGTGCCAGACCTGACTGACGCGTGCCTTTTCGATCACGTACACTTACTGGTCTCCTTGAAAACCATTGGACACATTTTGGGGCGCTATACGGCGTGGGTCCTGGGCTTGATGAAGGTGCTCGGGGTCTGGGGCGTGTTTGTAATCGCGTTTGCTGACAGCGCGTTGCTGGGCATGCCCGTGGATTTTGTCGTCGCAACGTATGTGTATCAGGATCGCAGACGGCTTCTGCTCTACATTGCGATGGCGTCGCTGGGGTCCGCGCTCGGCAGTATTCCGCTATATATCATTGGGTATCTCGGCGGGGAAAAAGTGCTGCGCAAGCGGATCTCGGAAGAGCGCTTCCTGAAGATTCATCGTTCGTTTGAGCAGCATGAATTCTGGGCGTTGATGTTTCCGGGGATGCTGCCGCCGCCCATGCCATTCAAGATCTTCGTGCTGGCCGCGGCGGTATTTGAAATGCGGTTCCGCGACTTCATGGTGGCGATTTTCCTTGGAAGGTTCGTACGGTTTGGAGTGTTGTCGGTGCTCGTGCTGTGGTTCGGGCCGCAGATCGTGGGACTCTTCGGCGGCGTGTTCAAGCGGCATTGGATCTGGGTTTTAGGAGTGATCGTGGCAGGAGTTTGCGTGGGGGTGGTGCTGCGGTGGCGGGGGCGAACTGGGGATACGGAGCGCGGGACTTAAGCGTGGCTCGGCCAACATTTCCTGGGAGAGATGAAACATGAATGAACCGGTTGAGTGCATTCGGTGTCACACGCGAATGGAAGTCGGCTATGTGCCGGATGGCACACATTCCGGATTTCAGCGACAAAGTTGGTTTCCGGGCGAACCCAAACCGAGCTTCTGGATGGGTCTCAAGCTTAAGGCGGATCAGTTGGTTCCAGTCACGACGTTCCGGTGCCCGAAGTGTGGATACTTGGAATCGTACGGGGTCCCACCAACCGCTCGCGATAGATAGCTGCTAACAAATCGCGGCGCTTCTTCGCCAATCAGTGGCTGTGTGAGGCTCTCCAGTTTCGTGCTCCCGGCAGCCGCGAAGGCGTAGCGGCCTGGACAGCCGAAGGGCGCTGTCCCCACATGGGCATCGCGGGCTTCTCCATTCCCGGTTCTCTTACGCGGCTGCGGTGTGGTCGCCGGATTTATTCAACCATCCGGAGAGGGCGTGCAGGAATACCGGCGTGCCGAACATGGCCAAAGAGAAGAACAGATCGCTCTCTGCAGTGTTGCGATAGAACGGGATTCCTGCGGTGAGGCACACCATCAGGCCGCTGAAGGTCCTGGGATACATTCCCGGCTGTGCTAGCCACGACGCGAAGTTGCTGATCAGGAAAAACGACACTGAACTGGTTGCCGCAGCGCCCACGACGCGCCAGAAGCCTGATTTCTCGCGCAAATTAGTGCCCAGCCACAGAATCGCCGCATACCAGGCCCAGATGATCAATTGCTCCGCCGAGAACGGGTAGTGATAAATGTACTTGGTCAGGATTACATCGGTTGCTGCCAGCAATAGCAGCGGCACCCAGATCTGGCGGCGCGAGCCGCGCGCACCGAAAAATAGCAGCGATGCTGCCAGAGGTGTGAAGTGCCATGCGTGCGGTAGAACATTCAGGGGACCGGCAAACGGCAAAAAGCGCACGGCAATAGCCAGCAGGACGAATAGATAAGGCAGCATGATCACCTCGGAGACGAAATGCTATTTTCAGCGCTCGGACAGGTAGCCGTCAAGAGAAGAGGGTTGCAGCAACGGATTAGGTTGCAGGATCCTGACCAGCAAAGGTGTCGAGCTTCGCTCGACGGACAGCCGAGGGCGGCTGTCCCCACATTCAGAGTTCCTGGCGCTGGGCAGTTTTCAAGTCCGTGTCCGGGACGGGATTGCTTCGGAAAACGCTGAAATTGGTCACGTCGTTCAGAACGAAGCTGGGCACGCCCGGAGTGGCCGGCATCTTTATGTGGCGAAAGTCGGCGTCGTGGATATCGTGGAGGGCGAATGCGGGGCGGGCGTCCGGGTTGGCGCAGTCAATCTTGATGCCGCTTACTTCGATCCCCTTCACGTGTCGAAGGAAGAAGCCGTATGACGGCGTTGTACCGAACATGGTGGGTTCGGGGTACTCGCTTTCTCTCTCAGGAAGTTGGAGCGTGGCGTCGGCGTGGGTGCCTCCGCCCTGGTGAAGGATGGTGATGTCGCTCAGTTTTAGATCTTCGATGGGATGACCTGGAATTCCCGTGATGATCGAGCAGATCGCCGGCGCGGCAGCGTTCAGGCAAGTGACGTTGCTGATGAGCAGGCGGCGAATCACACCTACGGGAACGCCGGCGGGTCCGCGCATGCGGGAACCGAGACGCACGAAGATGGGCGCGGCGAGAATGTCGCGCATGGTGATGTTGGAGATGGAGACATCTTCAATCACGGCGCCATCAACACTCTCGATGGCGAAGCCGTGGCAGCCTTCGAAGACGCAGTTTGAGATGGTGATGTTCTTGAATCCGCCGTTCGACTCGGTTCCAAACTTGATGCGGCCCGTGCGCCAGACTTTTTCGTCTGAAGCAAATGGCTTGCAGGTGGCGTCGAGCAGGGTGCCTTCCTGATAGCCGCCAGTGACGAGGCAATCGCTGATAGTGACCATTTCCGTGGAGCGCGCGTAGCCGAGGGCGAAGGAACTCTTGAGGCAGATGCCGTCATCCCAGGGGGAGTTGACGCTGCAGTTGGAGACGCGCACGTTGCGGCAACAATCGATATCCATGCCGTCGCGGTTGGTGTCGATCGTCAGATTGTCGATGGTGAGATTGTCGACTCCGGTGGCCAGAATGCCGAAGTGGCCTCCATGAAGAATGGAAAAATCACGCAGTAGGACGTTGCGGCAGTTCTTGAGAGCGATTGCCTTGTTGGCGACGCCGGGTTGCTCGGCCTTGGGTCCGGCGCCCCATCCACGGCTTAGTCCTTTGCCCCAGATGAGTCCAGGGCCAGAAATCGACACGCCGGTCAGGCCCTCTCCCCAGATCAAGCTGTTGTGCCAGTGATTGTGGCCGAAGTCCTGGTAGGGTTCCCAAGGCTGGTTGGATTCAGGGACGTCGAATCCAGCACTGCCTTCTTCTGGGGGGTCGGAGGCCAGCAGGACGCATCCGGGGCCAAGGTAGAGGGCGATGTTGCTCTGAAGATGGATGGAATAACAGCGGTAAGTCCCCGCCGGAAAGTAAACGGTTCCTCCGCCGGCCGCAGCGGCCACTGCGATGGCTTTGTCGATCGCGGGGCTGTCGAGGGCTTTGCCGTCGCCTTGTGCTCCGAAGGCGGTGACGTTGTACAGGGGGCTACGGGCAGGGGTTGCGGTTTCTGAGGCGAAGCCATTTCCCGGCAGCGCCACGAGCGCGCCGCCTGCGAGACCAGCGGTCGCGGTCGTGAGGAATTTGCGTCGAGCGCGGTTGTCAGGTTGCATAGGTACTCCGCAAAGTGACCTGCGAACTATTCGAGCTGCCCGCTAATCTCTGTGCTGGCCGGGTTCGGGCACGACTACCCGATCCATTCCCGAGCCGAAGACGTCCCCGACAACGTGCAGGTTGTTGTCCAGTCGGACGGCCCTGCCCAGAGGGCCGCGATCCCCGCGCGGGGCGATCGGACTCGGGATCCCAACGAAGCGCAGGTCCTGGAAATAGACGATGTAGCCTTCCTGCGGGGGTTCGAGCGCTTCGGTTTCGGTGATGGGGTATTGCGCCCAATCCAGAAACACCCGCCCCGTGTAGGACTTTTTCGCCGCCAGAGTGACGGTAGTTTCTTCGGGTTTATAGCGGATGTCGAGGCGGCCTTCGGGATCGACCTCCGGTCCGAGAGAATTTACCGGGGCGAGGGCGAAGAAGGCCGGAGTCTCCACTACGCCGTACCAGTGGAAAGGATCGATCCACTGGGGATAGGCCGAGACTCGCAGAGGATCAGCGCCATCGTAGGTGCGAGCTTCGAGCGCGTTGATGGCACGGCGGTGTTCGTAGTCGCGCAGTCCCCACATCAGGACGACACCGGCGAGCGCGAGGATAGCGGCAAGGCGGCCGCGAGGGCCACGGTGGCGAGCGCCGATTTCCTTGTCGATCAAGGCGAACAAGCCTGGCACCACTAGTCCGAGAAACAGGAACGCGAGCATAACCGGTTCGACAATAAAGACGATATCCCAGGAATACCATTTCTCCGAAAACGGCCAGAACGGGCGGACACCATAGTTGTTGGTGAAATCGAGCAGGATGTGGCTCAGCCCCGCGAGACAGGCATAGAAGAAGAGCAAGCCAAAACGCGGTGGCAGGTTGGGATCTTTTGTCCTGCGCCCACGTATCCGCCAGACCAGATAGACGAAGCCGACGACGAGTGCGGCATCGAGCAGGATCCCGACGAAGGAGTGGGTGAAGCCGCGATGGTGGGCGAAACCGAAGGCCCGACCCCGGAAGCCTGCGAGAACGTCCAGGTCAGGAGCTTCCGCTGCGAGCGTGAGCGTAAGGGTGGCCAGTGCCGTCTTGCGGTTAAGCCCAGCACGGCCCATGCACGCGCCGGTCAGGAAATGGGTGATAGGTTCCAAGGCTCGAGGAATTCTATTTCACTGTGCCGAGATGTGCCACCTCCGACGAATCGGAAGACTCAGCGAAGTCAATTTGACGCGGGAATCCCGGTGAAGACGCAAAGTAATTCGGCGGAACGAGGTGGCGGCGAAATGAGGCTCAGCGTGAGGGCGCCAACAAGGTCAGGGCGTCCGGCACAACAGTGATTTCTGCCGGAAGCGTGCCGAGGAGTTCACCGTCTGCTTCGACATAGATCCTCGGCTGCTGTTGTGATGCGGCAAAAGAGGACGTCCGGTAGTCGCACGACACTTTCTTGCTATACGCAAGGTCAATGCCGGGAATCCGCCAGCGGAGCCGCAGCAGGCCGCGGGTTACGTAGGCGAGGTACGCGAGGCGGCTGGCGGTGCGGCAGCAGACCAGTCGCATGTCGTCGCGATCGAGCGATGCCCCCGGAGCCAGTTCCTGCACCACTCCGCCGAAATTGCGAATACGGACCGCCATCAGCTCGGTAACGTCAGCACGCTTGAGCGCGTCCGACCCCGTTTCAGCGTACTCGGCAGCAAATCTTGTCATGGGATAGGTAAACCACAGGTTCCAGGCTTTGGCGTAATAGGCGGCCATGCCTATGCGCTGCTTGGCTCCGCTATGGAGTTTGTAGAAAAGGTGGGCATCGACGCCGACCCCGGCAGCGACGACAAAATAGCGCGAAGCGCGTTTTTCCTGGATGTCCGCGTATTTTACGCAGCCGAGCGCAACGCGGCGAGGGGTTGCGCGCAGGGCAGACTTGGCCGCGGCGATTACATTGAAAGGAAGGCCAAGGTCGTGCGCCAGAGCGTTGGCGGTTCCCATGGGCAAGATCGCCAAGGCGACCGGCGATGTTGCGAGGACTTGAGCGATGTTGTGGATGGTGCCGTCGCCGCCACAGGCGAAGATCGTGTCACAGCCGGAGGCGACAGCGCGCCGTGTTTCGTCGCCCGCATGATCCTGGGACCGTGTGGGAATGAGATTCGCCTCGACGCCCCCGCCTCTGAGCACCGCGAGTGGGGCTTCCAATTCCCGCTGGCGTTGCTTACTGCCACCGGAATCCGGGTTGTAGAGCAACGCCGCCTTGCGCATAGCGTGATCGAAGCTGGATTGTACCTGAGGGAAGATCAGCGGAGCGCTAGAGCAGATCTCAGGATGGGAGAGCGGTTCCAAACAGCTGCGAAACAGTTTGCTGAAAAGTCACGCTTTGTATGAGGGCTTCGCTTCAGCGATGCTGCCGCGTTCGCGGAGCAGCAGCGGCTGAAGCCGAGGTTCTTTTGTTCACCGAATCGGCACGGCTGAAAGCCGCGCCCTGATACGAATCGGACTTTCCGTAGGCGTGCTTTGAAATGCCTGTAATCCGCGAGCAACATCAGCGGGAGCCCCACTCCCACATGCCGAACATGGCTTTCTGGGGCAGGGGATGGCCGAGCTGGCGGGCGAGCATGGCGATCTGCCCGCGGTGGTGGGCGTCATGCGCGATCAGGTACCCGAGAAACCCAGCCACATCGGGGCGAAAGCTCTTGATGCGGCCATCACCCGCTATGGCGCGGCTGATGATCACGCTGAGAGCGTGGCGGCTGTTTTCCAGGGCGCGCAAGGCTTGCGAGGGAGTCACCGTGGTGCGATCCAACAGCGCGGGAATCTCCTCGGACTCGGCGGCCTTCAGCCACATCACGCGCACGTTGTGCATGTGCGCTACTATCGCGCCAATGGTACGGCCCTTGCCGTCCGGCGCCTTGGCTTTCCAGGCTGCGGGCGGCAGGTTATCGATCAGGTAATGATTGATGCGGTTGTTGGTGTTGAAGGCGTTGAGCAGGGCGCCGGGAAGCTGGCGGATGTATGGATTCTCAACGGCGACCGCATCGATTGGGCAGGGGGCCTTCGGCATGGTTCGCTTGCAAACGACTTGGCAAGGGGTTCAATTTGGCATAAGCTGGGCGCACTTACAAGGGGCGTTTTTCCACAGCTGTTTCTCAGTTTGTTAGGGGCTCGAATTCCAATTGAACTCAGGAGGATTGACCAGATGAAAATTCTGGCGCAAGTGCTGTGCGGTGCTTTGCTCTGCCTGGGCGCGCCGGCGCAAGATCATGCCTCCCACATGCAGACCCACCCGGTCACGCTGGTGACAGGGTTGGGAAATCTCCATCATCCTGTTTCCACCCATAACCCGCAGGCGCAGCAGTTCTTTGACCAGGGACTGCGCTTTATTTACGCCTTTAACCATGACGAGGCTGCACGATCGTTCCAGCACGCCGCGGAACTCGATCCTAAGCTGGCGATGGCCTACTGGGGCGTTGCCGAGGCGGTGGGACCGAACTACAACGATCCTGCCGATCCCGACCGCTACAAGCACGCGCATGACGCAGTGCAGAAGGCCGTCGACTTATCGGCAGGAGCCTCGCCCAGCGAACAGGCTTACATCCAGGCGATGGCGAAGCGGTTTCCGGCGGACCCGAATTCAGATTTGAAGAAGGCCGCCGAGGAATATCACAACGCCATGCGCCAAGTTTCTGCCGAATTTCCCGACGATCTGGACGTAGCCACGCTGTTTGCCGAGTCAGGAATGAACTTGCATCCGTGGGGGCTTTGGCATCAGGATGGCACGCCCGAGGCGGGCACCGACGAAATCGTGGCGACGCTGGAATCTGTCATGAAGCGCGATCCCAACCATCTGGGAGCCATCCACTATTACATCCATGCAGTGGAGGCCTCGAACAATCCCGAGCGCGCGTTGGCCGGAGCGAACAAGCTAGCGGCACTGGCGCCCGGGGCGGGGCACATCGTGCATATGCCCGCGCACGTCTACATCCGCACCGGAGACTACGACGCCGCGGTCAAGACGAACGAGCAGGCGGCCATCGTGGACCGCGCCTACATCAAGGCAACCGGCGCGCAGGGCATCTACCCGATGATGTACTACAGCCACAACCTGCATTTCGTCGCCATGTGCGGGGCGATGAACGGCCGTTACGCCGAGGCGCGGAAGAACGCCGACTTGCTAGTGGCGAATGTGGGTCCACATGTTAAAGACATGCCGCCGCTGGAGGGGTTTATGACGATCCCGGTGGCGGTGGAGATTCGCTTCCATCACTGGAACGAGATTTTGAAGATGGCGGCGCCGGACCCCGCGATGAAGACCGCCACCGTTTTCTGGCATTTCGGCCGCGGTCTGGCTCTTGCCGGGACGGGCAAAATGGCGGAAGCCGAGGCGGAGTACAAGATTGTTTCCGATGCCGAGGAGGCGACGCCGCCCGACGTCATCTTTCAGATGCCGATTAATAACAAAGCCAAAGACATCATGAAAATCGCGAAGGATGTCGTGGGCGCAAAGATTGCCATGGCGAAGAAGGACAACAACGGCGCGATCGCCATGCTACGCGAAGCGGTTGCGATTCAAGACAAGCTGAACTATGGCGAGCCGCCCGACTGGTTCTACCCGGTGCGCGAAAATCTTGGCGGTGCCTTGCTGATGAGTGGGGATGTGGCGGGCGCGGAGAAAGTATTCCGCGAAGATTTGGACCGCAATCCGCGGAACCCGCGCTCGCTGTGGGGATTGCGCCAGACTCTGCTGCAGCAGAAGCGCGACTACGATGCGGGCTTTGTTCAGAAGCAGTTTGAATCGTCGTGGAAGGGCGGGGCCCAGACGCTGAAGCTGGATGACTTGGTGTAGCTGCGATTTGGTTTTCGGGGGCTGGCGCTCGCCAGCCCCCGTTATTTGTTGCCTGCTTCTTCTCGACGAATGGCGTACAAAAGGTGCGGCAGGTTGTGCCACATCACCTCTTTCCAGGCGGCCATACCATTTTTCTCCGCTACGCGGCGGGATGGGAGATTTGCCGGACGGATGAGCGAAATGACCCGCCCCACGGACAAGTGGGCGAACCCGTAATCGCGGCAGGCGCGAGCCGCCTCGGTGGCCAGGCCGTGTCCCCACAAATCGCGCCGCACGTGGTAGCCGATTTCGATCTCATCTGTACCATCCACATTTTGCACGGTGAGGCCGCAGTCGCCGATCAGCTCGCCGCCCGCTTTGAGGATCATGGCCCAGCGTCCGTGGCCGTCGTGCGCATAGCGGCCGAGATTTCTGGCGATCCAATCCTCGACCCCTGCCCGGTCATAGGGAGCCGGGTAGAAGCGCATGGTCTCGGGATCGGAGAGCACGCGCGCGATAGCATCCGTGTCGTCTGGACCGAGCTCCCGCAGGATCAGCCGCGATGTCTCAAGGATTTGCATTGCGTTCTATTTCTTCCCAAGTGCTACCTGATTTTACGAAAACGAATCCACGACTATAATCTGGCCGATGCCTGCCGCGACCAAGGATCTCGAAAGGAAGATCGAAAAGCTCCGCGAGAAGATTCGCCACCACGAATACCTCTATTACGTTCTGGACAATCCCGAGATCAGCGACGCCGATTTCGACAAGCTGATGCAGCAACTGAAGGATCTGGAGACCGAGCACCCGTCGCTCGTCATGCTCGATTCGCCTACGCAGCGCGTCGGAGGCAAACCGCGCGAGGGATTCGTCAAGGTGCCGCACTCCTCGCCCATGCTGTCGCTCGACAACACCTATAACGAAGAGGAGCTGCGCGACTGGGAACGGCGCGTCCACGAACTCAGCGGGCGCAGTGATGTGGACTATGTCTGCGAGCTGAAGCTGGACGGGATGTCGCTGGCGCTGGTGTACGAAGATGGCCGGTTGGTGCGGGGCGTGACTCGCGGTGATGGATCGGTTGGCGAGGACGTCACGCTCAACGTGCGAACCGTGCGCTCGGTGCCGCTGTCGATCCCGAAAGAACGTCTGAAGAAGGCGGGGATTCCGCGGGACTTCGAAGTGCGCGGCGAGTTGCTCATGCCTACCGCGTCGTTCAAAAGGATCAATGAGGAACGCGAACGGAACGGATTGCCGACATTCGCCAACCCCCGCAATTTCACTGCCGGCACGGTCCGGCAGCTTGATTCGAACGTCACCGCAGAGCGCCGCCTCGATTATTTCCCCTACATTCTGTTACAAAACGGTCGCACGTATTTTGATCGTCATTCGAAAACGCTTGCTGCCCTCGACGCAGCCGGATTCAAGGTCAATCAAAATCGCAAACTCCTCCGATCGATGGACGAGGTCTGGGCGTTCATCGAGCAGTGGGAAGAAAAGCGCGACTCGCTGCCGTATGAGATCGACGGCATCGTGGTGAAAGTCGACCGCACTGCACTGCAAGACGAACTTGGGTTCACCGGCAAGGCTCCGCGGTCGGCGATTGCGTACAAATATGCGGCGCGCGGCGGGGTCACGAAGCTGAAAGGAATTCGTTGGCAGACCGGGCGTACCGGCAAACTGACACCCGTTGCAGAATTGGAGCCAATTCCGATCGGCGGTACGACTGTGCGCAACGCGACCTTGCATAACATGGACGAAATCCGTCGTCTCGGCGTGAAGATTGGAGACTGGGTCCGAGTTGAGCGCGGTGGCGATGTGATTCCAAAGGTCGTAGAGGTCGATAAGGATCATCCGCGCGGAGTCACAGACGTCGAGGATCCCGAGAAGTGCCCTGTCTGCGGTACGAAGGTTGTTCGAACTGAGGGCGAGGTTGACTACCGCTGCGTCAACGCCAACTGTCCGGCCAAGCTGCTGGGTACGATTCTGCACTTCGCCTCGCGCGGGGTGATGAACATTGACGGGATGGGGGAGTCGCTCGTCAGTCAACTGATCGACCGAGGTCTCGCCAAGAATGTGGCAGAGATCTACGACCTCACCAAGAAGGATCTTCTCAGTCTGGAGCGATTTGCTGACAAGTCGGCGCAGAACATTCTCGACGAGATCGAGAATTCAAAGAAGCTGCCGCTGGAGCGCGTGATCTACGGACTCGGCATCCGGATGGTCGGCGAGCGCACCGCGCAATTCCTGGCCGAGCATTTCGGGTCGATGGAGGAGTTGGAGCAGGCGGGAGTTGAAGAATTACAGAACGTGAACGAAGTTGGCCCGCGTATCGCCGAGAGCATCGTCGAGTTCTTCAGCATTCCTGCCAATCGCAAACTGGTCGATCGTCTCGGCGAGGCGGGGCTTGCGTTCAAGGGCAAGAAGAAGGAGCGCGGCACGAAACTCAGGGGGAAGACGTTCGTTCTAACCGGCACGCTCGCGAAACACACGCGCGACGAAGCGAAGAAGATGATCGAGGACGCAGGAGGGAAAGTCACTGGCTCTGTCAGCAAGAAGACCGATTACGTGGTCGCGGGCGCAGACGCCGGGTCGAAGCTCGACAAAGCGAAGGAACTCGGTGTGGCAGTAATCGACGAGAAGGAAATGGAAAAGCTTGCCGGCCAACCTGCGTTGTCATCCTGAGCGAAGCGAAGGACCTCTGCAACTGGCCGGGAGTTCATAGGTCCTTCGCGGCCAAGAACGCCGCTCAGGATGACACCGCGTTTAGGGAGCAGAAATAACCGCCTTCAAAGCCGCAGTCATCCGGCCCCAAGTTACTTCCAGCGTCTCCGGCAGCACCCGCGTCTCCCCCACGACCGACACAAAATTCGCATCCGCCACCCACCGCGGCAGGACGTGCATATGAATATGTCCGGCAATGCCCGCGCCCGCAGCCTTGCCGATATTCATCCCCAGGTTGATCCCATCGGGATGATAGAGCTCGCGCAGCACCGTTTCCATGCGCTGCGAAAGCGCCATCATTTCGTTGGCGGCTTCGAGCGGCAACTTCTGCAACTCGTCCAAATGCGCGTAGGGGACGATCATCACGTGCCCGGGCGTGTAGGGATACGCATTCAGGATGACGTAGCAGTGTTGGCCGCGGTGCACGATGTGCACTTTGGCGTCGTCCTCTTTTGGGGCTTCGCAGAACACGCACCCGGCGGCCTTTTCCGTGGAAGAGACGTAGGCGTAGCGCCACGGGGTCCAGAGGTAATCCATAGCAGGGCAGGGTAGCAGATTGAAGCCTGTTCCGAAACCGTAACGCTGAAACCTTCCTGTAACATACGCAAGATTTGCGTTTGACACTGTTCGCAAGCCATTGCTATAGTCGAAGAGTTCCCATTGGACGCGGGTTCTCTGTAAAAACGTCCGACAGCTGGGATTGTCCAAGCTCACCCGCCAGGGTGGGCCCACCACAACCAAACGGCTCATCCAGCAGTCCGCAGAGCAGGCCCCGCATCCCGTCATCAGAGAGGCATAACCTTGTTCGACGAGACCACCGCCCACAACTCCGAATCCAATTCCGCTGTCGTAACTGAAGAACCGACGGCGCCAGAACAGCAGGTCGAGCAGCACCAGCCCGAACAGCATCAGGCTGCCGCCGAAACCGCTGTATCGACCGAGACGCCGCATGCGGCCTCTGCTTCCGACGACAAGCCCGCCCCTGGCGAGGACTTCGCCTCGGTGCTGGAGAACTTCACCACCGAAGCCGAAGAGGCCGTGAGTGAAGATCGCGTCATCAAGGGCACGGTGCTGAAGCTGACCGGGACGCACGTGGTCGTCGATATCGGCGCCAAGTCGGAAGGCATGCTTCCGCTGGCCGAGGTGCTCGATCACGAGGGCAAGCCGAAGTTCAAGCCCGGCGACGAAATCGACGTGATGCGCGACAAGGGCGAGGCGGAAGAGGGCTACATCAACCTCTCGCACCAGAAGGCGCAGCGCATTCATGCGTGGGAAGAAATCGAGAAAGCGTACAACGAAAAGAAGCCGATCAAGGCGGTTGTGATCGACCGCATCAAAGGCGGTCTTACGGTCGACATCCTGGGTGCGCACGCCTTCCTGCCCGGTTCGCAGGTCGACCTGCGGCCCATCCGTAATCTGGACGGGATGAAGGGACAGATCGTCGAAGTCGCCGTCATCAAGCTCAACAAGAAGCGCGGCAACATCGTAGTCTCGCGCAAGGATCTGCTCGAAGGCGAACAGAACGAAAAGCGCTCCAAGACGCTCGAGCACCTGGAAGAAGGTTCCGTGCTCACGGGTGTGGTCAAGAACCTGACCGAATACGGCGCGTTCGTCGACTTGGGTGGGCTCGATGGGTTGCTCCACATCACCGACATGTCCTGGGGACGGCTGACTCACCCGAAGGATCTGGTCAACGTTGGCGATCAGATTCAGGTCAAGGTGCTCAAGTACGACAAAGAGAAGCAGCGTGTTTCGCTGGGATTCAAGCAGCTCACGCCTGATCCGTGGCTCGATGCCGAGCATCGTTATCCCGAGGGCGCGCACGTAGGCGGACGCGTGATCAGCGTGACCGACTACGGAGCGTTCGTGGAGTTGGAGCAGGGAATCGAAGGCCTGGTCCACGTCAGCGAGATGACGTGGTCGAAGCGGATGAAGCATCCGTCGAAGCTGGTGAACGTCGGCGATCATGTGGAGTGCGTTGTGCTCAACGTGAACCCGACTGAGCGGCGCATTTCGCTCGGAATGCGGCAACTGGCGGCCAATCCGTGGGACTCGTTGCATGAGAAGTTCCCCGTCGGTATGACTGTCGAAGGACGCGTGCGCAATCTGACCGACTTCGGCGCTTTTATCGAGATCGAAGATGGCATCGACGGCCTCGTCCATGTGAGCAACCTGAGCTGGACCAAACGCGTGAAGCATCCTTCGGAAGTTCTGAAGAAGGGCGACCGCGTGAAGGCGATTGTTCTGGCCATCGAACCCGACAAGCGCCGCCTGTCTCTAGGCATGAAGCAGCTGCAGCCGGATGTATGGGAATCGTTTTTCCAGACGCATCACATCGGCGACGTGGTTCACGGCAAAGTGCTGCGTGTGGCTGCGTTCGGCGCGTTCGTAGAGATCGCCGAGGGCGTGGAAGGTCTGTGCCACAAGTCCGAGGCGGTGGACGGCAACGGCCAGCCTCTGCATCTTGAGCCCGGTGTTGAGCATGAGTTCAAGATCATCAAGATGAGCCCGGAAGAGAAGAAAGTCGGACTCAGCATCCGCGCCGTGGGCGAAGAGGCCTCGCGCTCGGAAGTGGAAGCCTACAAGCAGCCGGTTTCGAGCACGAGTTCGACAATCGGCGAGCTGATTTCCTGGAAGCGCGCCAGCAACGAGAACAATTAACCACTCTTCTGTCATCCTGAGCGGAGTAGCAGCTTCGCGAACGCGAAGCTGCTACGCAGTCGAAGGATCCCTACCTTCTAAGTCCGCGACGTTCGGCGTTTGGTCCCTTCCTTCGCCCTGTTCTAGAATCATTCGTTTGCCTTTTGTCATCTCTTCTTATTGAGGATCACCACTTTGCCCGAAACCATTTACGACGTAGCCATCATCGGCAGCGGCCCCGCCGGATACACGGCCGCGATTCGCGCCGGCCAATACGGCCTGAAAACCGCACTCATCGAGAAAGATGGATTTCTCGGCGGCACCTGCCTGCACGTCGGCTGCATCCCAACCAAGGCGCTCCTGTTCAACGCTGAACTCTGGGATCACCTGAAAGACGCCAAGGAATTCGGCATCGAAGGCATCGATGCTCGGAAGTTGAACTGGGCCGCGATCCAGGATCGGAAGAGCAAGATCGTCGCCAAACACGCCAAAGGCCTGGAGTTCCTGATGAAGAAGAACAAAGTTGAGACCGTGAATGGCTATGGCAGATTAACCGGTCCCGCGCAAAACGGTGTGCTCACCGTTGAAGTAACAAACGACAGCAAGGCCAGCCACCTCAAAGCAAAGAACGTCATTCTTGCGACGGGCTCCGAAGCCCGCATGCTGCCGGGTCTCGAAGCCAACGACCGCGTCTTAACGAACATCGAGATCCTCAGCTTGAAGGAGATTCCGAAATCACTGGTGATCGTTGGAGCAGGAGCTGTGGGCGTGGAGTTCGCCTCGATCTACCGGTCGTTTGACTGCGAGGTGACGATCATCGAAATGCTGCCGCGGCTTGTTCCGGTCGAAGATGAAGAAGTTTCGAAGGAACTCGCCCGCGTCTTCCGTAAGCGCGGTATCAACTTCCACACCAGTGCAAAGGTCGATAAGGTCGAAAAGACTAAGGCAGGAATAGCCGTCACAATTACCGTTGACGGCAAGCAGCAGAAAATCGAAGCCGAGAAGATTCTGATCGCAGTCGGCCGCAAGCCGCGCACGGAAAATATCGGCCTGGAACGCACTAAGATCAAGCCCGACCGCGGCTTCATCAAAACCGATTCCTGGATGCAGACCGCCGAACCCGGTGTCTACGCCGTCGGCGACATCGTGCTCGGAACGCCACAACTGGCGCACGTCGGAGCCATGGAAGCGCTCGTTGCCGTGGCCAAGATCGCGGGCAAGCCCGGCAAGCCGATCAACCCCGAACACATTCCAGGCGCCACGTATTGTCATCCCGAAATCGGCAGCGTAGGCCTCACGGAAACCAAAGCCCGCGAAGCCGGATACAACGTAAAGGTCGGCAAGTTCCCCTTCACCGCGAACTCACGCGCTTCCATCGTCGGCCAGCACGAAGGCTTCATTAAGATCGTTTCCGACGCCGACTACGGCGAGATCTTGGGAGTGCACATCATCGGCCCGCAGGCCACGGAGCTGATCGCCGAAGCTGTCGCGGCCATGGAACTCGAAGCAACAGTAGAAGATTTGATGTGGACGATTCATGCGCATCCAACGTTGGCCGAAGCCATGCTGGATGCATCGAACAGCGTGTACGGAATTGCAATCAATGCGTAATTCACCACGGAGGCACGGAGACACAGGGAAGAAGTAGTTCTTGTCATCCTGAGCGAAGCGAAGGACCCATTCAATTCCTCTGTGTCCTCCGTGTCCTCTGTGGTTTTGAGGTTTTGCTAAGAAATCAGCGGCGAGGGACCTTGATCTCGGTCATCCAACTCGGCACCGTCGACTACGCCACCGGCCTCCGCCTGCAGCAGAAACTGGTCGCGCTGCGCAAAGAAGAAAACATCGGTGACGTCCTCCTCCTGCTAGAGCACTCCCCAGTCATCACGCTGGGCCGCAACGCAAAAGCAGCGAACGTAGTGGCCTCGCCCGAAATCCTGGCCCAGCGCGGCGTTGAGCTGTTCGAATGCGATCGCGGCGGAGACGTGACCTTTCACGGCCCCGGCCAGATCGTCGGCTATCCTATCTTCGATCTGCGCGGCTACGCCCGTGTCGGGGCGGACGCCTCGTCCGCCTTGCGCAAAACGCTAGGCGCAGTAGATTTCGTCCGCCGCCTGGAAGAAATCCTCATCCGAACCTGTGCCGACTTTGCGATCCCGACCAAGCGCGTTCCGGGTCTCACCGGAGTCTGGACGGATGCTGAAGTCACCAATGCCCATGTGGGGACAGCCGCCTCGGCTGTCCGCCGAAGCGAAGCGAGGCCGCCCGAGACCGGGCCCGAGTCAAAACTCGCCGCCATCGGTGTCCACATCTCCCGCTTCGTCACCTCGCACGGCTTCGCCCTCAACGTGAACACCGACCTCAGTTTCTTCAACCTCATCGTCCCCTGCGGCATCACGTCGAAGCCCGTCACGTCGATGCAGCAGGAACTTGGCAAGGGCCTCAGCCTGAGTGCCGTCGCCGAATCCATCTCCCGCAATTTCGGGGTGGTCTTCCAAAGTCAGATGCTCTGGATTGAAACTCTAGACGATCTGCTTGGCCGTGCAGTCGGCGTGCCTTTGAAACCGCCCACCGAACTCCGCCAACTCCACAAAGAAGACGAGACCACCAGGGCGTGACCGGTTGTGTGGCGCTGGTGTCCCTGCCCGCGCGGCCCTAGCCGTCTCCCCCACTCTCGCGATACCATCAATACATCGCGCTCTCGCGCCGTCGTCACATGGGGATCAGGAAAGCGAAGTCCAAGCCGACCTCTAACGGGAACCGTCCGCGCAACGGGGCTTCTTCGTCGAAGGCCAAGCCCAACGCAACCAACCTCCGCACCTACTCCATTCCTGATTACCGACTGGAGCACCCCAACTTCACCGTCCGCCAGCGCATCGAAAAAGACCGCCTGGGCCACGAGCACGTCCGCTACGAAGTCGAAGGCGACCTGAACGCCCCCGTCCCGCCCATCCGCGACTCCAAGTATCTCGACAAGAAGCAATGCATCGAGATCTACCGCTGGATGTTGCTGAACCGCAAAATGGAGGTCGCGCTCGAGAATCTGTACAAACAGGGCAAGGTCGTCGGCGGAGTCTACTTCGGACTCGGCCAGGAAGCCTGCTCCTGCGCCTCCGCCTACGCGCTCGATGAAGATGACTGGTTCGCACCGATGATCCGCAATCAGGGTTCGCTGCTTGTGCGCGGCTTCGCTGCCAGCGACACCATGATGCAGTACATGGCCAAAGCCGACTCGCCCACCAAGGGCCGCGACGGCACCTCACATTTCGGCGACATTGAAAGGCGCAACATGGTCTCGCCCATCTCCATGCTCGGCGATCTCATCCCCGTGATGGCTGGCGTGGCCCTCGGCGCGCGCCTGCAGGGACGCAACCTCGCCGTCATGACCTACATCGGTGATGGAGGCCAATCCACCGGCGTCACCTACGAAGGCATCAACTTCGCTGCCGTGCAGAATCTCGGCCTCGTGCTCTTCGTTGAAAGCAATCTCTGGGCCTACTCGACGCCGTCGGAATTGCAGTACCGCTGCAAAGACCTCGCCGAACGCGCCATCGGATACGGCATCCCCGGCGTCATCGTCGACGGCACCGACGCCTGTCAGGTCTACGACGCAGCCCACGAGGCCGTCGATCGCGCCCACCGCGGCGAGGGCCCCACCCTGATCGAAGCCAAAATGATGCGCATGAAAGGCCACGCCATCCACGACGCCGCCAGCTATGTGCCGAAGCCAATGTTCGAGTTCTGGAAGAAGCGCGATCCCATCGCGCGCTTTGAGAATTACTTGGTAAGAGAAAAGAAGTGGCTGACCGCAAAAGAGAATGAAGAACTCATCGCGTCCGTGGAAACTGAAATAGAGGCCGAGCGCGAGACTGCTGTGAACTCCCCCATGCCGACGCCAGAATCCGCCGAAGGCGGAGTTTACTGTGAAGACGGCTGCCATGAGATCAAGCCGAAGTACGGGGCGCCAAAGGTCAAGAAGGGAACCAGCACCTTCAAGCAAACCGAAGCCGCCGTGCATCTCCGGTGATGGCAAACGCGGTGATGGAAGTTGAGTCCACAATGGCCGCCGCATTTCGGTCGATCGACGAGGTCTACGCTGTGATTCGTCAGGCGATCATCGACAGAGAAATAGTTGTCGCCAGCTATCGGGGACATGTGCGCGAGATGTGCCCTCATGTCATAGGTAAGAAAAATGGTCGGGCGCAGGCTTTGCTCTATCAGTTTGCGGGAGGTAGCAGCGGAGGTTTGAAGCCTGATGGATCGCCGAGCAATTGGCGATGCCTCCGGGTTGACGAACTCTCTGAGGTTTCTATTCAGGCTTCGGCGGGAGAATGGCACACAGCTTCAAATTACTCGACTGTGCAAACGTGTGTTGAAGAGATAGACGTCAAAGTGGCGAAACTTTGAAACCTTGAGACCGACTATGCAACTCACTTACCTCGAAGCCATCCGCCAGGGAATCTGGGAAGAAATGGACCGCGACCCAACCGTCTTCTGCCTTGGTGAAGACATCGGCATTTACGGCGGCGCCTTCAAAGTCACGGATGGTTTCATCGACCGTTTTGGCGCCGAGCGTGTTATCGACACGCCCATCGCCGAGTCCGCCATTGTAGGCGCGGCCTTCGGAGCGTCGCTCACCGGCATGCGCCCCGTCGCCGAATTTCAGTTTATGGACTTCATTGGCTGTGCCTTCAACCAGATCTCTAACATGGTCGCGAAGACGCACTACCTGTGGGGCGCGCCCGCCCCGCTCGTCCTGCGCGGGCCCAGCGGCGGATACGTCCACGGCGGCCCCTTCCACTCGCAGAATCCGGAGATGTGGTTCGTCCACAATCCCGGCCTCAAGGTCATCTGTCCGGCCACGCCTTACGACGCCAAGGGCCTGATCAAGGCTGCCATCCGCGACAACAACCCTTGCATCTTCTTTGAGCACAAGTATCTCTACCGTCGCATCAAGGGAGAGGTCCCAGCGGAAGACTATGTCGTCCCTATCGGAAAAGCTAACATTGCCCGCGAAGGACGCGACCTGAGCATCATCACTTACGCCGCGATGGTCCACACCGCGTTGGAAGCTGCAGAGATTTTGAAGAACGATGGAATCGATCTCGAAATCCTCGACCTGCGCACCGTCTCCCCGCTCGATCGCGAAGCCATCGCGCAAACGGTAAAGAAAACAAACAAAGTCATCATCCTCCACGAGCACTCCCGCACTGGAGGCCTCGCCGGCGAAATCGCCGCCATCATTAACGAAGAGGCCTTCGATGATCTCGATGGTCCCGTCGTCCGCATTGCAGGATTAGACTCGCCGGTCCCGTTCTCGCCGCCCCAGGAACACCACTATCTGCCCAAGGTGGAAGACGTGGTCCGCGAAGCCCGCCGCTTGAAAGCGTATTGAAGTAACAGCAAACATCATGTGGGGACAGCCGCCCTCGGCTGTCCGCCGAGTGAAGCTCGACTGCGTCACCTTGTCAATTTCTTGTACACTCCCGACCAGTCGCTGGTCCCGAAATTGGCGCGCGCCTCGCTCCATCTGCAACAATAGTCCATTCCGGAGGCCTCATGGGCAAGTTCACTCTCGGTGTTATCGTCACGCTTCTGGTTCTGCTGTTGGGCGGGCTTGGCTTCGCCACGCTCGGTTTCTTCCCCACGGCTGCCAACGTTGCGCCCCCGCACCTTGAGCGCCGCATCGCCATGGGCGCCGTCGATGCTTCCATGGAGCGCCACGCTCCACGTGTAACCAACCCGCTGACGCCCACCGATCAGAATCTGGAAGACGGCATGAAGGTCTATACCATGAACTGTGCCCTCTGCCACGGAGGCCTCGACCGCAAGCCCTCATCGCTGGTCGCTTCTTTTTATCCGCCGCCCCCGAACCTGATCTCCGATCCGCCGGACGACCCGGAGTGGCACATCTTCTACACCATCCGCACCGGCGTCCGTTACACCGGCATGCCCTCCTGGGACAAGACCCTTAGCGAACAGGACATGTGGAAGATTACGATGCTGCTCTCCCACCTCGATAAACTCCCGCCCGCTGTGCAGGAATACTGGAAAACAAGCTTCGGCGTTGCTCCCAGCACAGGTGACGAAAAGAAGGAAGGCGGAGAGAAGCACGAGCACCACTAGGGCCGACTCTCGCCGAAACAAAGGACGGCACGGCTTTAGCCGCGCCGCTCGCATCAACTCTCCCAAACGCTATAATATGCGTTTGCGCTAAGGTCCCTTTGATCTGAACTGTGGGCGCGCGTGGAAGGAAATCATGCCAACTGACATCATCATGCCCCAGATGGGCGAATCCATCGTTGAGGGCACTATTACCAAGTGGCTGAAGAAGCCCGGCGATAAAGTCCAGCGAGATGAACCTCTTTTCGAAATCTCCACCGACAAGGTCGACGCCGAAATTCCCGCCCCGGCCTCTGGCATTTTGCAGGAAATCAAAGTTACCGAAGGAACGACCGTCGGCGTGAACACCGTCGTCGGCACGATCGCCGTGGATGGCGAAGCCGCCAAGCCTGCCGCCGCGCCGGCAAAGCCCGCGCCCGCGCCTGTGCCCGCGTCACCAAAGGAAGAGAAGAAAGCCGCCCCAGTTCCACCGCCCGCCGCCGTGCCCGCCGCTCACGAAGAAGACGAAGAAGCCCGCTCCTCCCCGCTGGTCCGCAAGATCGCCCGCGAGCACGGCGTTAGCCTCTCGCAAGTCCCCGGTACCGGACTCGGCGGCCGCATCACCAAGCAGGACATCATGTCCTTCATCGAAAACCAGGGATCTCATGTGGGGACGGACGCATTCGTCCGTCCCGCTGAGCGAAGCGAGGCGCCTCCCGCAGCCGCCGCTCCGCTTCCGCGCCCGGCCACTCCCGCCCCATATCCCGGCGACCTCGTTCCCCTGACGAACATGCGCAGGATCATCGCTCAGCGCATGATCGAGTCCCGCCGCACCAGCGCTCACGTCCACTGCATGTACGAAGTGGATTTCACCCGCATCGTCAACCTGCGCGCCAAGCACAAAGGCGGATTCGAGCAGCGCCACGGCGCCCGCCTCACCTTCATGCCATTCTTCGTCCGCGCTGCGGTCATCGCCCTGCAGCAGTGGCCGATCATCAACGCCACTCTCGAAGGCGACAATATCCACTATCACCGCCAGATCAACATGGGCATCGCCGTCGCACTGGACTGGGGACTCATCGTTCCTGTCCTTAAGAATGCCGGAGACCTGAATTTTCTCGGCTTGCAACGCGGCATCACCGACCTCGGCGAGCGCGCCCGCACCAAGAAACTCAAGCCCGAAGACGTTGAGGGCTCTACGTTCACTGTCACCAACCCCGGCCAGTTCGGCGCCGTCTTCGGCTTACCCATCATCAATCAGCCGAACTCCGCCATCATGGGCGTCGGCGGCATTACCAAGCAGCCCATGGTGATTACCGACAAAGACGGCACCGACTCCATTGCTATCCGCTCTGTCGTTCACCTCACGCTTGGCTACGACCACCGCCTCATCGACGGCGCCGTTGCCGACCAGTTCATGGCGCTAGTGAAGAAGAATCTCGAAACGTGGACCGAAGAGGTTGGCTGAGTGACCCCCCGGATCTTCACGCATCATTGCTGGGGGGTGACAGTCGCCGACTGTGGGCTGCCTTTCGACCAGGTTGACGCGTTAAGGCATTCGACAGTGCCGTCGATGATCTTAGATACACCATTCTTGAATTTGTCAGGGTCGACAATCTCTCGTGCTGCCACAGCGTCAACTGTAGCCAGCGCACTCTCCAGGAAGGACATCGCCGCATCTTTTTTCTCTACACCGGACTTGCCGCCGAACAGCCCTTCAATTCCGTTGACCAAAGCGGGGATGAAAGCGATTCCTCTCAGTAGCTGATTTAGAAAATTCATAGTGTTCTCCTTGGAATTCGAAGTGAATCGAACGCAATGCCACGCCTTCCCCTTTCAGCATGAACAGGAGAGGTTCGCGCTCCTAACTCTTGTCGAGTCTCGACTGCTGGATGAGAAATGCCCCCAGCTACTTCCACCAATGTCCGTGCAATGCAACCGCCACGCTGATGAGAACAGCAATCCCCGCGTTTACGAATCGTTCGATCACCGTCCGCCGCACGTCGTTCCGCTCGAGTTCGACGATCCTGCCCTCGGCCAGTGTCATTCGTCCCGGCTGTCCGTTGCCCACCAGCATGTCCATCTTGGCCTCGAGTCGGCTCAACTTCTCCAACACGTCATACTGAAAATCCCGGTCAATCATCCGCAATACTGAAAGCTCTCTCTCGCTCAAGCTCACCCCCACCAGACTTTCCCCGTCCACAACTAATTTCGAGGAGCGACCTTCTTGCTCTGGTTGTCGTGCGCCTCGATCATGCGCTTTATCTCCGCCTGACCCTCGCGTAGTTCTCCGAGTTCCACCTCCGTGCGCACCCGTCCTTCTGTGTTGGTTGCTGCGATCTCTTCGAGTCGGGTCACTCTCGATTTAGTCGTCTCGATCTCCGCATCGCGTCTCGATGTGTTGCGCGCATCCTGCAAAACGTATCCTGTAAGGGAGAGAGCTATCGCTCCAATCGCAATGATCGTGCGTCCGTCGAACCGTAAGAGTTTGTTCTGGTCGTGCGCTGTCCTCAGTTCGTTCTTCACAGTCTCCTGCAACGCCTCGGCCAATGCCTGGACTTCCCCAAGTTGGCCGAGTACCTCAAGTTGAAAGTCCTTAGCCGTGTAAGGTACCGTTCTCGCCTGCTTGACTCCGCCGCCCGCCAGTTTCTGCTTTCCCACCACATCGTCTTCGTTCATAAGAGATAGCCCAGGGCAAAGTCGATGTGCAGTCCCGCGGCGTACCGAGAATATCGTGTCGGCGATGAGTTGTCGTACAAGCGCAAGAAGTAATTCTGCGTGCGAGACAGACGGGGTAGGCTGAAGGTCTGAGTGGTGAATCGTCCCAGGAGGGTCCTGTCGTTCGCGACCCCCCAACCAAAGTCGTGTGCTCTGACCTCAGTTCAGAATTGTGGATGTACGTGATGCCCGCGAACCCTTGGTCGGTGCGCTGGTAGAAGAAGGCTCCGATCGGCCAGTTTGCGGTTGCGTTCAGCACTACGCTCGAGCGATTCGCCGCTCGTTCCACGATGAACTGCTGGTCGTTGTCGTTCACGATGCCGTAGGTGAAATACCCAAGCCCTCCAGGGTTGCTCTGAAAAATGTTGATGTCCTGTAGCGCCACGTGATCCGAGTTGTCTTCTATGAAAGTGTTCAGGAT
Source organism: Candidatus Sulfotelmatobacter sp. (assembly GCA_017883385.1). Classification (GTDB taxonomy): domain Bacteria; phylum Acidobacteriota; class Terriglobia; order Terriglobales; family Acidobacteriaceae; genus Sulfotelmatobacter. The sequence continues at coordinate 13,385 of JADGNQ010000042.1, read as the reverse complement.
GTTGCAGAACCGGAAGGTATTGCTGCTCGTCCCGAAAGAGGCCGTTCCCAGACTCACGGTGAAACTGGCAGAGGTTGGAACACTGGCAACCGTGGTACTCCAGTGCTGCTCGGCATTCTGCGAGTGATACTCGCAATCCACCGTATCTCCCACGACGAAAGGATGCGCGCTCGCCGTCGTCAAGATATAGATTCCGCTGGCGGCCGACACGCTGGAGACTTGCACACCGTCCACGTTCACCGTCGAACTGCCCGAAAGGTTGTAGATCTTGTGATGATGGACGTACGGATGTCCCTGCGTGGTTCCGATGTAGATGCAGCGATCGCGGGTAGAACACACGATCACCGCTCCCGCTCCATCCAGAACTCCGCCCCGGCCTCGCAAGTAGATAGAAGCGTAGACGTTGTATTGCTGGTTCGAAGCCAGCTTCACATACGGCCCTGTCTGCGCCGATACGCCGATGGGAATGTCATTGACCCATGCGTCGTTCCACGCTTCCTGAATCCCCGTGCTCGCCGAACCGACCGTGTATCCCGTGCTGTGCGCATACGCCGTCGTCACCGTGATCGTTCCGCTGCTGGTCCCCGGAGTGCAACTACCGCCTGTCACCGGCACTGCTTCCGGCGTCCCTTTTACCGAAATGTAGATCTTGTAGGAGTAGTAGTTCGAACTTGACGTGGTGTCCAGCCCCAGAGGGCATGGGCTCAGATGGATCGTTAGATTTCCTGGAGCGACAAGATTGTCCGTAGGCGTCTGCGACCAGTTCCAACTCGACGTGACGTAACGAATGTTCGCCAGATTGTTGGTGGAGAACTGCGTTCCCGCCGGCTGCGCAATGGTCTGATTCGCGGTCGGAGTCGTTGAGAGATTTCCCGTCCCGCTTCCACACGCGCCCCAGGTGCCGGAACTAGTCCCATTCCCTTGCAGGCAACTGCCCGCGCTCGCTTGACCGGTTCCAAGTTCGCTGACGGGAACCAGTCCGGAAATCAAGTCTCCCTTCGATGCCAATCCGGTGTCCACATATTGTTTCGTCGTTGCCTGCATAGGCGCCGCCGGACTTCCCGGCAATGTGATCGGCCCCGACATCGTTCCTCCTGCCGTCGGCAGGAAACTACCCGCTCCCACATTCGCAACCGATTGATCAACGTACGCCTTCGTCGCGAATTCAGAATTCACGTATTGCATCGAGACTGGCTGGTCTGCCACACCAGTTCCAGGTGTCGTGCGCACTATCGCAAGGCTCGTCGGCGACGTCGTCGGAACCACCCAATACTCCGTCTTTACTTGTCCAGGCCCCAGTTGGTGTACGACCGTGTAGTAGACGCCCGCTGGAGTCGCCCCTGCGTTCGGTACCAGTGCCACACTGAGTGCGCCGCTCGCTCCCAGCGTCGTGTTGGTCGTCCCTCCCGCCACCGCCGCCCCAGAAGCAGTCACAAACGCCGGCCACGTGATGATCAAGCTCCCCTTTGCCTTGGTTCCATCCGCCAGATAAACCGTGTCCGCCACCGTAGTCGTAGCCGGCCCACTCTGCGGCACAGGCGCTCCCCAAGCCGAAAGCCGTAAGCCGCAACCACCGCCAGCATCCAATAACAAAGCCGCCCCAAAGGGCGGCGGCCCGCGTCAAGCATCGTATCCTCCATCGAAATCCTGTGCGAGGTGGGAGTTGACTTCCTCCGTGCCCTCTGCGTCCTCTGTGGTTAAACCCTCTATTGCGACCGCCCCTCCAGAAACTCCTCTACGCTCAGCACATACACTTCGGCAAAATCCGCCACCGGACGCCGCCCCTCTATCAGTTGCATCGCGTCCTCCAGTTTCCATCCCATCGAACCCAAAACCGCCAACGCCATCATCGGCGCCCGGTGAACTCCAGCCGCGCAATGAATGAACACCTTCGCTTCCGCACCTTCCAGCGCTGCCTCCGCGAACTCCACCCCGCGCCGTAGCAGCGCCGCAGGCTTCGGCTCGAAATCGTCATCCGTCGGATTCCACAATACTTCGATGCCGTGATCCGCAGCCAAAGGTGTGTCATCGAACTCAATCTGCATGTCGATGATGTGCGTGATCCCCGCCCTCGCCACCTTCGCCATGTTGTCCGGCGTCCAGATCCCGCCGCCGACCGCAATCTGGTCGGTCAACCATGTAATATCCATCCCCGTCCTGTCCGAAGTTCTGTGTGGAGCGGGCACTCTTGCCCGCCTGAGTGCGGCGATCGCAGTCAGCGGCTTTTCCTGGGTTGAGAGCTTCGCCTGCATTCCCACCCAAACCGCCACCGCTTGCTCTCGTCGCACTGCTCCGCCTCATTCTACGGTATCGCCGGGTTTCTGATTTCTCGTCCTATCCTGTGAGAAGGACCGCCCGGAGAAGAACTCCGCATGCTCATTTCTCGCGTTCATTGCGAGAAAGCCCTGAGCGAAGCCGAGGGGTGGGGCCTTCGCCTTTCTTCGCGCTCTTCGCGAATCCTTGGCGATCTTTGCGGTTAAAGGTTGCGTCCTTACACCAGCACTGAATCTTCGCTCTCTTCGCCGACCTTCTGTTCCGCACCGGAATCCTTCTCAGACTCGTCCTCAGCGGGCGTTACTGCGGGCTTGGCGGCGGAAGTCTCCGCTTTCGGTTTGTCGTCCTCATCGTGCGTGATCGGTTCCTCGGGCAAGTTCAGCCGGTGCAACAAGGTTTTCGCCAGGCAGTCTTCATCTGCCGTAGCCTGATTTCCGTCCGTCGCCGCAGGATAGATCGCCGCCATCTCGAGCAGGTACTTCGTCGGCGCAAGTTGCCCTTTCTTCCCCTCTTCAATCACAGCTTGCACCATGTTCGTCGCTTCTGATTCCACCAGAATTGCAATGTCCTTCCGCACTTCTGCGGGATTAAGTTCTTTCTTGCTCTTAGGTGAGCCCCTCTTCTTCGCCGCTTTCCTTGTCGTCGTCTTGCTCTTTGCCTTTTTCTTGATCATCGCCCCGCACTCGGATTCCCTTGGATTTTTCACCCTCTCCCCAAAAAGCGGAGGGCGCGCTCTGGAGCGCGCCCTCGTCAAAAGATTCTATTTTCTCTTACTCTCTAAATCTAGAATATCAAATTGCTAAGGGTAAAGTGGACATTTTTCAAACTTTATATTTCCCATCTTCGCAATCACTTGCGTCGATTTGTCCGCTTTCTCCCTCTTGACAAGAATTTTCCCTGACCGAGTCGAGTCGTTCCATCAGCCCCACATCGAGCAGAATCTCACTCAACAGATCCAAAATCAGCGGGGTGTACCGCCGCACTGTCTTCTCGTTACAGTGCAGCAGTTTGGCGGTTGCCCAACGGTCGTGCTCCTGCAGAATGTGCCGCGCAATCAGCTGCCGCGAGAATTCATCCAGCCGTTCCAAGCATTTCTCCATGTCATGGACAAAGATGACGCGGTCTTCAAAGGTGACGACCGTGTACGAGGTCACTTTCGCGCGAAAGAACTCGCGTCCCAGCAACGAAGGTAACCGCCCTGTCTCTATCGAATAACGCATGTAGCGCCGCAACATCGCAACCGTTCGTTCCCGATACACTCGCCGCACCCGGTCGCGCTCGCAAAACTCATCGAGCGCCTGCCGCTGTTCCTCCGGACTCTGAGGGACCGCTTCCGGCACGGCCTCCGCTTCCTTCGCCGGAAACTGATGCGGGGGTAGACCACGCACCAATTGCTTTTCCTCGGCTGAATCATTCTCCCGGCGCCGCCTTGGAAATCCGTTACCTGCCCCGCTTTCCGGGCGCTCCGCCTCTGCTGCGATCCATGCAATCGTGTCGCTCATGCCACACCTCCCGCCGCTTCAAAGTCTGTCTCGTCCTCGATTTCGATTTCGAACTCATAGTCCTCGACTGCTGTGTGCGGCCGTACCGGCAGGATGACCTTGCTCGGTTGCTTCTTTGGAACAGGCAAGTCCGCCACTTTGGGCTGGCAGTTGTCGCAGTACACCACTCCCGCGCCACGTTGCCGCACCCACAATCCTCCGCAGTGCTCGCAGTATTTCAATTCCACGCGTACCGGTTCGTTCTCGTTCTCGTCATGATTGCTGTTCATCACTCCTCCAATTCTTGAATTCGAATCTCTGACCGTGTTCACTGTGCCGTCGCTAAATCGCAGAGGACAAAAAAAGCCCTGCGCCGGATTTCCGCGAGTTTGCGGGAACCGAACGCAGGGCTCGTTTCTCTTACGATGGCCTGCTTGTGCTATTTAGTTCTGGTGAGTTCTAGGAAAATCGTCGCATCGCTTGCCTGACCCGCCGGTGTTTTGCCGTTAACTTCCTCCGCTTTTACAGTTTTTGCGCGCTCCCGCCGTCTACCCCGCACCCTCCCGCTGGCGGAAATAGCCTTCCTCGTAGCCCGACTTGAGTACGCGTCCGTTTTGCATCACCACGCTTAACCGTCCTGTAAAGCGGAGCGACAATAGCAGGTGCTCCATGGATGCCGATAGCACTTCGGCCGCCCGCACTTTCCTGCGGAATTCTCCGAAGTCCTTTTCCTCGCTCGAGTTATCTGGATTACTGGTCATTGCTTTCTACCCTGGAGCATTGTGGCTGTACATTGCGGCGATGGTATAGCTGTGAATTTTCTCAGTCAAGGTTGGATATACCAACGCAGCCTGTGGAAAACTTTCCGGCTTAGCGCCATGCTATACGGCGGTGCTATACTCCGGCCCATGAAGTTCAAAATCCTGCAGGATAATCTTCGCAAGGTCCTCTGGGAGCGCATCGAAGCAGGCGAACTGACCGGCCTCCGGCTCGCGCAGCAGACCGGATTCAAGCAGGCGCACATCTCCAACTTCCTGAACAAAAAGCGCGGCTTAAGCCTGGAAGGCATGGACAAAGTGCTCGCGGTGCAACACCTCTCGGTGCTCGACCTCCTTGATCCCTCCGAGGTCAACAAGCGCGCTTCCATTCTGCCTCCCAGCGGCGACGAATTCGAAAACGTTCTGCTCACCGACGCCTCAACAGCAGCCACCGAGCCCCTCATCACCAGCATGCACGTCAAAGAAATCCTCAAATTCAAAAAGAGCTTTCTGCGCAAACTGAAAGCCGAAAGCGAAGGCGACCGCTCCGGCTGGCAGCGCTTCGTGCTCATCAAGGTCGATGCCAAGGAAGCCATGAGCATGTATCCACGGCTCATGCCCGGGGCAACGCTCTTGATCGACCGTCATTACAACTCACTTACGCCTTATCGCAAAGGTGAGTTCAATATGTACGCTGTTCTGAAAAACGATACTTGCACGGTGAAATACGTCGAAGTGGCCGGGAGCCACCTCATCTTGCGCCCCCACAACCAGTCCTCTCCCATCGAAGTGGTGACCATGGACGAAGGTAAGACGGCCGCCGATTATCTGGTCGGCCGTGTCTGCCAGGTGGGATTGGAAGCTTAGCGGCGCCGCTGGTTGAATCGTCTGCTTGAATCGTAGAGACGCAGCTCGCTGCGTCTTGCTTGCGCGTGTGACGCGGATCTTGCCAGCAACGTCTCTACGACTCGATCGTCAGCTACTTCAAATCCGCCAGGTCCGCCTGCAACTGTTGCATGTTGAAGCCCTGGGCCGTCGTTTTCTTTCCGGTCAGATAGTCGCTGCTGAGAATCGCATACGCTTCTTCGCAATACGCTTCCCAAAACGACCACGTCATCATCTGCAGTGCTCCCCAGGTCACGACCGTGACGCCGCGAGCATCGTAAGCCACGACAGGAACCGCGTGGCCTCCCCAGGAGCCGGGCTTGCCATCGCCAGTCGGACCTCCCGGCGGCACCGACCACGGCTGGTGATTCTGTATCTGCGCCTGCGCGCTGACGGGCAATTGCACCCCAATGTAGCAGCCTTCGAAGATGTACACCGAGTCCATGATGTGGGTGTGGTTCGAGGGTTCCAGAGCCATGTAGGCGCCGATCTTGTGTCCGGCGATCCCGCTCTGCCGCCAGAAGTTGAGTACATCGATCTCGACTGCGCCGTTGTCATTGGCTCCGGTTGTGGGATTGTAGCCGGTGATGGCCGAGTAGGCGGCGACAATCGCCTTATCGGAAGGCGTGACCATCTTCTTCTTGGCATTCGCCGTCCATTCCATGATCAGGTGTCCGGCGGCGGCGCAGGTGCAATCGCCGAGCTGGTCGTTGTCCATCATGCCCCAGGTGTGCACCTTCGACGTGAGATCGAAGCTGGCGGGCGGCGTGGGAAGTGCGGCCGTCGTGTACGAAGCGAGCAGCAGGGTACGCGGATCGTGCCGCGCCACCTGCTTGCCGAGTTTGAGTTTGCGGGTATCGATCCGCGTAGGATCGGATTGCAGGGTTACGCTCTTCCGCGCCTCCGGCATATCAAGTTTCTTCAAAGCCATGTGAGAGTCTCCTTTGACGAGAGTGCAGAATTCAGAAAAACTGGCAAAGGGCCGGCCGCCCGCAGACACACATACCTCCGCGAACGGATGTCGCTTGGGGGGAAGAAGTTGGGCGAATGTTAAAACGGGACCGGCTTGAGGTCAAGCGCGTTTGCGACTTGTTACGAAAAACGAACAAGGCCAACCTCGCGGCTGGCCTCTTCTTGCTTTGCTCTGCTCTCGCTTTAGGTTAGAAGTTGAACTTGATTGCTAACTGCACCTGTCGCGCGCCCACCGATGTGTATCCGATCTGCCCAAAGCTGGGATCGTCGACGGTCGTGTTCGGTGTCCCGAACACAGGATGGTTAAACGCGTTCTGCGCCTCGATGCGGAATTCGAAGTTCATCTCCTCTCGAACCTGGAATTGCTTCCCGATGGACAAGTCGCTGGTAAACGTCCAGGGACTCCGCACGCCGCCGAAGGCTCGCGGCGCGTTCCCCAGGGTGAAGGGGGCCGGTTGTTGCAACACACTGTTGTCTTTAAAGTAGTTGAACATCCAATCCGACCCGTGATTACGCTGTGGCTTTCCTACCAGCTCGGGCCGCTGCGCGCCATAGGTTGGCAACGAGGTTCCGTCAGCCAGACCAAACGTCAGCGGCCTTCCGTCGGCGATGCGCCAGATGCCGTTCGTCTTCCATCCGCCCAGGATCCCGTTCGCCCAGCGTGGCAGATTTCCGAGGAATGCCCGCCCGCGGCCAAACGGTAGATCGTAGCTGTAGCTGAATTGCGCCACGTAGGGAATGTCGAAGGTCGACAGGCTCCGTTCAAGCCACGGCTTGTTCGGATCCTGCAGGCTGCTGAAGCTTCCCAGCCAGGTAACGTTGTCGTCTGCGTTCGACGAATCGTCAATCGACTTCGACCAGGTGAATGTCGCCAGGAACTGCAATCCATTGGAATAGCGCTTCTCGGCCGACACTTGCAGCGCGTGATAAATGGAGCTCGCTATCAACAGCGAATCCGTGCTGACACCTGTGAATTGCGGAAAGGGGAGCCGCAACTGAGCGTACGACGTCGTGTCGCTCGACAGTCCGCTGTTGGGGTCCGTGATCACCCCAAAGAAGGGATTGGGTACCTGATTGTTGAGGCAGGCGATCGTCAGCGTCGTGCAGACCGGAGTGTTATCCGGATCTGCCTCGGTCACCGGCAGGCTCTCAATCCACGAGCCGAGGTGGTTGTAGACATAGCTGGTGCCGCTGAACGGAAGATGCGTTCCTTTCTTCCCGATGTACTCGGCATTGATCAACATGTTCCCCGGCAGTTCCCGCTCGAAGCCCAGGCTCCAGCTCTGCTCGTAGGGCGTCTGGTTCGCGCCAGCTGTGTACAGCGGGCCGTTCGCGCCAAGCCCCACATCGTTCAACAAGCCGAGCGTATTCCCCGCCGGCTGGATCAACCCGTTGGGATACGGGTTGCTCAGACGCAGCCAGGGAGTGTCGCCGTGGTTCAGATAGGTGGGAATCACGTTTGTACCCTGGTTGAAGCCCGCGGATCCATAAGGCACGACTCCCGTGACTCCTGAACGCGATTGTCCGTAGTAAATTCCATAACCGCCGCGGACAACCATCTTTGGAGCGAACTGGTAGGCAAAGCCGAAACGCGGCTGAATGTCATGCCAATCGGTGATGTAGTTCTTGCGCTGGCTGGGAGTGGCGAACACTTCACCGCCGACCAGGTTCCTGGTGACGTCTTGGGCGCTCACCGGATCGGTGTAGGTGAAGCTTCCATTGTTCAGTGGGCTGGCCACGTTCGGATCAAAATAGTTCTGCCGGTTATACCGATCCGTGCGCGGCAGGGTGACGTCATAGCGCAATCCCAGGTTCAACGTCAGTTTCGGAGTCGCCTTCCAGTTGTCCTGCGCGAAAACGCCATATTGATAGTTCGTCGTGGCAGGGCGGTATTGAATCTCGTAATACGAGTTCCCGCTCATGTTGCCCATCAGGAAGCTGGCCAGATCGTCACCCCCACAGCCCTCGAGGTTGTTCGGACAGGACGACGAGCCGTTCTCGTCGAAGCTGAAGATGCCGTTCGCCGCGTTTGTCTGGATGTAGTTGATCTGGTGTACGCGTCCGTCAAATCCGAACTTCACCTCATGCGATCCATGTACCTTGTCGAGCGTTGCCGTCAGCGTTCCCGTATCCTGCCCCAGCCGCATGTTGCCGTAGGTATCGCTGCCGATATACTGCGATCCCGCGGATTGATGCAGATCCAAATAGATCGTCGGCACACCCTTGAAGCCGTTGCTGTCGAGATACGACGGGAACCCGAGTGCGCTCAAAGGATCATCGACTCCCTGCGGGTTGTATGCGCTGTAGTGCCATACCCCGCGGGTAAAGCCCAACGTTACGTTCATCAGCAAGGTGGGAGTAAAAGTGTGCGTCTCGGTGACGGCAAACAGGTGCGCATTGCTCCAGCCCGGTCCGCCCTGGCAAGGATCGGTGAAATTCTTAAAGCAATTGATGCCGTGGCCCGTGCTGTACTGGTACGAAAATTTTCCGCTGAGTAGATCACTCTGGCTGAATCGATGATCGATCTTGATGTCGAACTGGCGATTGGAGTTCTGGTTGGGACCCGACCCGAACCAGTTCTTGTAAATCGATCCGCCTGGAATGTTCGGCTCGGGGAAATAGCTGAACATCTTTAGCGCCACAGGATCGATCAAGTTTCCCGGAACTCCCGGAACCGGCTGATTCGCCGCTGGAGGACATGGATTCCCGTTCTGGGCGAATAAGAACGCAGCATCGCAGCCGGGACTGATGTAGGTGCCGAGGTTGTTAAACGGGATGTAGGAACTGGGGTTGTTCGCCACCGCCCCTTCGGCATTGGGGTCGAAATAGCGCAGGTAAGGGTCCCAGATCTGCCCCTGCGGCACGCTGCACAGGCCATTGCTGTCGAACGTTCCCTGCCATTCCGAACATAGCTGGCCAAAGTCGCCCGACCGCATGGCGTCGGTGGGAACTCCCGCGGCCGACGAAGACTGGCCAGTTTGGCGCGTAGCGTCGTAGTCGAAGAAGAAGAAAGTCTTGCCCTTGATGATCGGACCGCCGATCGTGCCGCCGTAATTATTGCGACGTAAAGCCCCTTTGGGCTGAGGTACGCCAGTGGTGGCAGCGTAGTAGTCGTTGAACCAGCTATTGGCATCGAGAGACTGATCGCGAACGAAGTCGTACACGCTGCCGTGGAACTTGTTGGTGCCGGAGCGGGTGAGCATGTTCACCACCGAGCCGCCGGAAAATCCGTACTCCGCGCTGAAGTTTGTCTGCTCGACTTTGAATTCTTCCACCGCTTCGGGCGAAGGAAGATACGTTGCCGCCGTGATGCCTCCATTGGGTTCGGAGTTGGTGACTGAAGCGCCGTCGGTCAGGATGTCCGCAGTCGATCCGCGGCTGCCGTTCGAGACGAAATTCGTCCCCGTACAGCCAGCGCCGCACTGGTCGTCCATTTCTGTAACTCCAGGGGCGAGCTTGGTGAGGTCGACCACGTTGCGGTCGATCAGCGGAAGGTTATTGATGAACCGGCGGTTGACGACTTGTCCGGTTTCGGCGTCCTGGGTCTGGATGACTTCGCCCTGGGCTTCCACCTGAACGGTCTGTGTGTCGCCCGTTACTTTGAGCGTGAGGTTGGTGGTGGCGTTCTCGTTGATATCAATCTTGAACTTGGCGCTCTGAGTCTTCTGGAAGCCCTTCGATTCCGCCGCGACGGAATACAAGCCCGGTGGGATCGAGCGGAATAGATAGCGGCCGGAGTCATCGGAGGTGGCGCTGAAGGTGAACCCCTTCTGCTGATCGGTCAGCACGACCCTGGCGCCCGCGACTACTGCGCCGGTGGCGTCCGTCAGCACGCCGCTTACGGTGCCGAAGTAGCCTTGGGCGAAAAGCATGGTAGGCACCGCAATCAGGGTTGCGATGATCAAAGTGCCGGCCAGAAGGCGTTGGTAGTTGGACTGGAATGCCGAAGCGGAAGAATACATCGTGTCCCCCTTGGTCGCGGAGGGTCAGACTTAACCCCAGGAGCCTCCGCGAACGATCCGCGGGAATATTAAACCGATTTAACACTAGGAGTCCAGCAGGGAAAACAGATTCCTTACATCATGCAACCAAAGTCGAGGGGGTCGTTTTCGCGCATGGCTCACCAGGAAGCCAACATAACGTTGCTGCACAAACAAAGAATTGGCGACGAGTGTGATGGTCATCACGCAGCGATGTGCGCGCAGTGGCCACGCCAGCGAACTACAGCCAGAACCCGCGGCCGGACGTGGGCGAAGAACTTTGGCTGGCGCCGGCAGCGCGGGTCACGCTGGGCTCGACACGGTTACGGCCGGCGTTCTTGGCCTGGTAAAGCGCGGTGTCGGCGTCGTGCAGCAGTTTTTCGCTGTCGGCAGCAGTCTGGCCTGTAGCTACGCCGAGGCTCAGGCTGACTTTCACGCTCGATCCTCCGACCACGATGCTGCATCCGGCGATGTGGCTGCGCACGCGCTCGGCTAGTTCCGCGGTCTCGACGAGGCTGCAGCCGGGAGCGACGATCAGAAATTCCTCTCCTCCGTAGCGTCCGACCGAGTCGTAAGGCCGGACCACGGAGGCGATGCCGCTGGCAATGATGCGCAAGACCGCATCTCCGGCAGCGTGTCCGCGGCTGTCGTTGATGGCTTTGAAGTGATCGACGTCGATCATGATCAGCCCGACCGGTTCCTGATCCCGCTCCGCGCGCAGCAATTCGCGATCGAGGATCTCGAAGATGGCTTTGCGGTTCCACAGGCTGGTCAGGCCATCGCGCGAAGCTTCGCGGCGCAGCGCGTCCTTGAGTTGCACCAGTCGGTTCTGGGTGACGAGCAGGCGTGTGCTGGAACATACGAACGACAGAAACACCACTGTGGCAGCCAATCCCAGGCGCTCGCGCGCAATACGCAACGACATGAACAGGACGAGCAACGGGTAGAGCAAGAAGAAGATCTCGGTGTAAATGCGCTTCTCGCGTTTGGGGGGATCGAGCGAGAGTGTGGGCGACTCTGCCTGCTTCCAGGTGATCGCAATCATCATGGGCACCACCAGCAGAATGCTCCACAGAATGTCGAACCAGGCTCCTGTCTTCAGGCCGCGTCCGGGTCCGTAGAAGTAGAGGGTATCGACGCATCCAGAGAGTGTGAGGAAGATTCCCATGCGCCCGAACAGGGCGCGGGCGTCGCGGGACTGGGTGACAGCGGCGCGCACGATAAAAGATCCAGCGACAAACGCGTACCCAGCGAAGTACGGAGTCCAAACGGAGTGCGGCAGTTCTGAGGCCAGTCCTGCCTTGGGCAGATAAAAGAAATACAAATATGCAGCGACGCAAACCAGCACGGCCTGCACAAAGTCGAGGGCGATGAGCGCGTCGAGGCGGCCAGCTTCGTGCTCCGGGTCGAGAAACATGGCCATGGCCAAGGGAACGAACCAGAAGCAGAACAACAGATTGCCGATCCAGGCTACGGGGGCCGATCCAGCGGCGTCGTTGTAAACGGCAAGTCCCTGCGCGACGAGCCACACGGCGTAGGCCGCGGCCGTCAGACGCCAGAAAGAGCGCGCCAAACCCTCCGAGCGGCGACTGGCCTCGACGACCGACCAGATCAGCACCGTGCCCAGGCTGAACTGAATGAAATCGGACAGGACCGGGCCCCACGGCGCCTTCGTCCCCAGCAAGGCGACAACAGTGATGTGGGCCAGCAAGAGCAGGCCGGCAGCCGTCATCGCGATGCGCGTACGTGGCAGTGTATTCACCTTTGGGCGAGCGGTTTTACAGATCGTCGTAGGGAAGGTTTAGCCGGAATGCTGCTGGTCGTGGCTACCGCCAACCTCTTGGCGGCACACTTCGACTGAGAACCCCAAGACCCACTAGTATGCAGTATTGCGAGGGTACTTTCACCTGACCATAGTACCCCGGTTCTAATTACCAACGAACGGAAATCAGGACCAGTGTTCGAGCAGCCTTTTGAGGATTTCCACAGCCTCGCCGAGCTTCACGAGTTCTTCGGGAGCGAGAGCTTCAAGATGGGAGGCGAGGTAGGAGATGCGCAACTGGCGTCCTTTCTGGAGCAGGCGCGTGCCTTTGGCAGTGGCGCGAACGTGCAGGCGGCGGGCGTCGTGGGGATCGGCGGTCACTTTGACCAGGCGGCTGCGGACGAGGCCGGCCACGATGCGGCTCATGGTGGGTGGTTTTACCTGCTCGGCGGCGGCCAGTTCGCCCAGCGTCTTCGGTCCACCGAAAACCAGCACAGAGAGCGCGGAGAGGCGCGCCGGGCCCTCGCCAGTGGCGACGTCTTGCTTGCGCATGCGGCGCAGTAAATGAATGGTGGCAGAATGCAGGCGGTCAGCGATGACCGTCGCCTCGGCGCGCGGCTCGATGCTGGGGGACTCGGATTCTTCCGGATTCATTTTTCCGTTGACTTTGAGTGAGTGACTATAGTTAGCTATGCTAACTAATATCATTCGAGAGGTCAAGGCTGATGAATGTCACGGGTGCTGGAACCGGAATTACGCGCATCGGGCAAATTGCCATCAACGCGCACGATGTCGAGCGCGCCGCCGCTTTCTATCAGGACGCGTTGGGCCTGAAGTTGCTGTTCAAGGCCGGCCCGGGTCTCGCATTCTTCGAATGCGGCGGGGTGCGCCTGATGCTGACGCGTCCGGAGAAGCCCGAGTTCGACCATCCCAGCTCCATTCTCTACTTTGCCGTGCCCGATATTCAGGCCGCGCACGTCAGGATGAAAACGAGTGGGGTAAAGTTCGAGGACGAACCGCATTTGATCGCGAGAATGCCCGATCACGACCTGTGGATGGTATTCTTCCGCGATTCGGAGGGGAACTTGCTGGGGCTGATGAGTGAAGTGGCGAGGTAAGGGGAGCCCAGGCGTCGGCGCTGGTCGTTGTCCCTGTCCCTGGACATTCCCTCCTCGTTGTCATCCTGTCTCTAACGACGATGCCGCGTGTCAAGCGTTTTGAGCGACACGTCTCCTGGTGGCGCTTTGTTTTTTCAGAAGCGCCATTTCGCTCT
>JADGNQ010000179.1 GCA_017883385.1 Candidatus Sulfotelmatobacter sp. | reverse complement strand
TAAGAGCGTGGTGATGTCGCTGTAGCCGACGAAAACCTTCGGATGCGCTTTGATCTTTTCGAAATCAAGCTCTTTGAGCAGGTAGTTTGTGCCATAGCCGCCGCGGGCGCAGACGATGGCTCGGACATCGTCACGGACGAACATGTCTTCCAATTCGCGCGCCCGCCTCTGCACAGACCCGGCGAAGTAGAGGTCTTTTTCGAGAATGGACTCGGCATAGAACGGACGATATCCGGCCTGACGCAGCGCCTCACAGCCAGCCTCAAGATCAACCCGCTTGATGTTACTGGCGGGCGCGACAATACCGACGATGTCGCCGGGACGAAGGCCGGGAGGCTTGACGCGTTGAAGATTGGAGGAAGGCATCGGGTCCAAAGCTGTTATGACACGTGAAGTTCAGGAACGCTGCTCGCGGATCAACTCAGAAAAAACTCTCCCCGGCACAACAAGCGAGCCGGTCCTCGGAGGAAGATCTTGTTGCCCTCCTTGCGGACGGTTTGCGTGCCGCCAGGCGCGTGCACTCTGACCGGCGAATCCGCCCGGCCAGTTGCCATCGCGGCAACGGCGGAAGCGCACGAGCCCGTGCCAGAAGACTGCGTTTCACCCACGCCGCGTTCAAAAAAAAGGGCTCGCACCTCATGCTTACCATGAGGCGCGACCAATTCAACATTCACGCCTTGCTTGAAGTGTGCGTTGCCCTGTATTTCGGCTGCCTGCGCCTGCCAACTTGCAGGAAACTCGGGCCCAAACACTACATAGTGTGGGTTGCCCATGGATACGGGAATCCCGCGCACTTCCCTGCCACCCACCTGCAGGGCTAGTTCCGGTCCGACAACCGCCTCGCCCATTTCGATTTCAAATTCATACTCGGAATCCTTGCGTGCAATCAGGACACAAATCTTCGCGCCGGCTCCGGTCAAGATCGAGATCCGATCCTTTCCATGCTGGGCGCAGACGTAAGCGGCGACGCAGCGGGTGCCGTTGCCCGAGATTTCCGCTGGCGAGCCGTCCGCATTGATCAGGCGGATTTCTGCATCCACGGAGAAGTGCGGGAACATCCACTCGACTCCGTCCGCACCCACGCCTTCGCGCCGGTCACAGATGCGGCGGGTGAAGGCCGCAGGGTCCGGTGGAGCCAGTGCGCCGTCGATCAACAGAAAATCATTGCCGCAGGCGCTGGCCTTCACGAACGGGATGGTACGGACGCCGGGATTCACTCGCGCTCCGTTCACTCGCGCTCCAGCACGAGCCGTGCAAGCGAACTAGCAACGACTCCGCTCGCCAGTTCGTTGCGTCTTACATCGATTAAATGTTGCCAATTCATTGAACTGCCTACCCGAAGAAGGCTTCAGATGGCCGGATTCTATCATCGCAGCCAGCCGCTGCCGCGTTAACGCGTCTGATTACCGCGCGCGATAAAGGATGGCTCGCGCCTGGCCCGTCACATGGATCTCGACGAGTTCGTGGAGGTGCCCTCGCTGCACAGCCTGCCATACGACGTCGCCCTCGGAGGCGACCACGTAGTCGGCGTACTGCGCGGGATCGGCCAGTGCCCGCTCCCACAAACCGTCGACATCGGCGGGCTGTCTCCACATGCGGTGATTGCCTTCGTTGATGATCCGCTTCAGGGGAATCCCCGCCTGCTGCACGGATCCCACATGATCGCCGAGGTACATGAGCAGGGTGGAGTCTGGCGGCAACTTCTTCAGCCAGAGCGCGAGTTGCGCTTCGAGTTGATTCCGAGTGCCCATATTGATCTGAGCTTCCTGTAGGGAGACAGGGCCCGCTCGCCAGATTGAGGCGTAACTTGCGATCACCAATGCGAATATGCCTAGCACGCACGCCTGACGCATCCTGTGGTTTCGCCAATCGGATTGCAGGGCGAGGTATACGAGTATGGCGAGCGCTGCGGCAAGGGCGGGGAGCAACTGTAGTCCGTAACGAACGTTGTAGTGAGAGAAGGGCCACCATGCTGGCACGAAGATGGGAACACCACCATAGGCCACCGACAAGGTGTAGAAGGGCACGGGAATCAGCAGGAAGAGCACCGGCCACGCGCCAAAAGTGGATGCCCCGGCTTGGGCGCGTTGGCGGGCAGTCAGGGCGACTCCCACCATGGCTGCAACAGTCAGTAGAACCCAGGCCCGCTGCACCCATTCGTTCTCAGCCACGTTGGCTTCGGCGGATTTCAAGAAGTACAAGCCCGCGACCCGCGGATTACCGCTGCCGGGATGACCGGGATTGCCGGCAGTCTGGGTCCTCCGTTCGATCGCTTTCGCGGAATAGGGGCCGTTCTCAAATTCGAGGGGATTGCGATAGACGATTCCGTTGTAGGCGAGCCAGAGCGCGGGGGCGGCGGCGGCAATCAATACGAACTTTGCCACTGCAGTTCGCGGACCGGGAAACCCAAAGCTCTCATTGGGAAGTTTGCCGCGGAGGACGCTGAACAACACCGCCGCTCCCGCCATGGCCACAGCGAGGAACCATCCGTCGTAGCGCGTCAGGCAGGCCGCGGCCAGGCAGAGGCCGCACTTCGTGAGAGCCTTTGCATCTCCGCGAGCGGACTCGCTGAAATAGGCGATGGCCCAGATGAAGAATGCCAGGTACAGCGATTCACCCATGGCCGTCGTTTGCATATAGATCAGGTTCGGATTTGCCGCGTACACAGCCGCGGCGACCCAGGCGGCGACTCGTGCTGGCGCATCTGGCTCGGCCTGGCGCGAGAGTGCGCCGCGGACGAGCCGGAACATTCCGACTATCCCGAAGACGTAGGCGATCAGAGACGGAATCGATCCACCTGCGCCCCTCCGCCACATTTCGTCAGAAATCAGAAAGGGGATCATGAGCAGATGCGGAAGCGGGAGCCAGACCGTCCCCAACTGCAGCAAGCCGGGCGTCTTCGAATCGAAGACGCGGCGGGCGATGTTCATGTGGGCCACGGCGTCTCCGTAGAGCAACACGTCGCCGCGCCGGAAATAGAAGAGGAAAGAAAAAACCGAGACGCAGGTCGCCAGCCAGGCGAGAAGCCTGACCTCGGAGTCCCAGCGGGAAGTGGTGGGCGCGATCTTTAGTGGCTTGGGCATCTGCAGTTGGGTAAAGAAAAAGTTTGTCACAAATGAGTCCGCATGACATGAAGGGACGGATTTCGCTCAGCGGCTAAAGAGGCTGCTGGGAAAGTCGCATTCCGCGTGCGCAGCGCCTGAAGGCGTGATTGATTCGCAGCACTTACGCTATGCCTGAAGGCATAGCCTGATACGAATCGTGAGTTTTTCCGCAACTTCTAAAGCCGACGCTCAGTGTGGCCTTTTGCGGCCCGACTGAAGTCGGGCCCTTCCCAGTTCGCGGCCATCAGGTCTCTTCTTCCTCGGGCTCTGGCCCGCTAAATTCGTGAAGGCCCGTGAAGGTCGGGGACTCCCCGCTGCCAACTACTCGAGGTGGGTTAGTTCGCGAAAGATTTGAAAGCGGGCGTCGATTTCTTCGCGCGTGAGCGACTGCAGGCGCTCGGTGCCGAAACGCTCGACGGCGAACGATCCCATGACGCCACCGTAGAACAGAGCCCGCTTCAGCACCTCACGCGTCAATTCTTTTTGCGAGGCCAGGTAGCCCATGAATCCGCCAGCGAAGGAGTCGCCCGCGCCGGTTGGATCTTTCACCTCTTCGATCGGCAGCGAGGGAGCGCGGAATGGATGTCGGCCGAGGCCATACGCGCCCTCACGAAAGAAAATGGTTGCGCCGTACTCGCCGTGTTTGATGACCAATGCCTGCGGGCCCATGGCTAGCACCTTTTGCGCGGCCCGGGGCAGGTTGGTTTCGCTGGCAAGCATTTTCGCTTCGGTGTCGTTGATCAGCAGGACGTTTACGAGCTTCAGGGTTTCCGCAAGTTCTTTGGGAGTGCCTTTGATCCAGTAATTCATAGTGTCACAGCCGGTCAGGCGCACGCCGCTCATTTTGCGCCGAACGTTGGCCTGGAGCGTGGGCTGGATGTTCGCCAGGAACAGGAACTCGGTGTCTTCGTACTCCTTCGGAATCTGAGGGTGGAAGGTCTCGAATACGTTTAGGTCGGTGAAATTCGTCTTTGCTTCGTTGAGGTTGTCGGTATAGGAACCACCCCAGCGGAACGTCTTGCCTTTGGATCGCTCAAGGCCGCGGGTGTCGATGGCATGTTTCCGGAAGACTTCCTCTTGTTCAGGGCCGAAATCTTCGCCGACGACGGCTACGACACGGACCTGAGTGAAATAGCTGGCCGCGAGCGAGAAGTAGGTTGCGGCTCCGCCCAAAATATTCTTCACGCTGCCCGAAGGGGACGTGACGTCATCGAATGCGACCGAGCCGACTACGAGAATGCTCATTTGTGGATTTCGCTTCCTTGTAAGTCTTGTGTGCTTCGTGGCAGGAGCGAGGCATCAACCACGAAGGGCACGAAGGTTTACGAAGGAAGAACTTTCATTTGGATTTTGCCGTCGCTTGCAGGTATTTTCCCAGAATCAGTTTCAGCTTTTTCTTTGTCGCTGCGGGAATCCTCTTGCGATCGGTCAGGATCGCGTGGGCCAGCGCCGATCCGCACTTGCACGAGCGCTCTTGTGGCATTGCGGCGACGGTTTCGCGGACAACTTTCGTGGCGTTCTCGGCGTTCTTGAGCAGCACGGCCACAATCTGATCGACCGTTACAGAGTCGTGATGGGGATGCCAGCAGTCGTAGTCGGTGACCATTGCGACCGTGACATAGCAGAGTTCGGCTTCCCGCGCCAGCTTCGCTTCCTGCAGGTTGGTCATGCCGATCACGTCCATGCCGAGACCGCGGTAGACATTCGACTCGGCCTTGGTTGAGAACTGAGGGCCCTCCATGCACAGGTATGTGCCGCCGCGCTTGCCGACTACGCCGACTTTCTTGCATGCAGATTCGACCACGGCGGCCAAATCTCCGCAGACCGGATCGGCGAAGGCAATGTGCGCTACCACGCCGCCGCCGAAAAACGTATCGACCCGGTGGCGAGTGCGATCGAAGAACTGATCGGGGATGACGAAATCTAAAGGTTTGTGCTCTTCCTTGAGCGACCCGACGGCGGATATCGAAACGATGCGCTCTACTCCGAGCTGTTTGAAGCCGTGAATGTTGGCGCGGAAATTCAGTTCGCTGGGCAGGAGGCGATGGCCGCGTCCGTGGCGCGCCAGAAATGCGACCTTGCGTCCTTCGAGCATGCCGCACACATAGGCGTCGGAGGGCGCGCCGAATGGAGTCTTCACTCGCGCTTCCTTCACCCTGGTCAACCCGGGCATGGAATACAGACCACTGCCGCCGATGATTCCGATTTCAGCCTGTGGCAATCATCCTCCAGGACGCGTGCGCGCTCGCAAGTCAAACTGGCGATTATACAGGACGGGTATCGGCGCCTGCGCTGCGGGCTATGTGGGTTGGGCTCGGCGCCGATGAGGCCCCCCGCGAGTGGCGCTACAATTCTGGATATGAGGTTCTTTGCGGCGATCTGCGCGGTGATCTTGCTGTGCGGTTTTGGCCAGGCGCAAGAGAAAGCCGCGCCCCCGTCCGAGCTTAAGTCCGTGACCGTGCCCGCCGCCATCGATCACAACAGGGTTGTGATCATCGCCGAGGTCCCTCTCCCGGACGGTTCGACGCACCGCGTTCACGCGTGGGTGGACAACGGCAATCCCGATCTCTACCTCTCGCGCAGGCTGGCGACGGTGCTGGGGCTCGCGGTTTCCTGCAATGACCATGAATGCTCGTCGCCTCCGCCGCGAGAAATCACCGTAGGCGGCATGGCGATCCCTCTCGCGGATATTAAGGAAGCGAAGATTCCGCTGAAGCCCGTGAGTGCTGCCGCGGTGCTGGCTTCCGGGATGGGGGCCGAGATCAACCTGCCATCGAGTATCCTGCGGCACTACGACGTACTCATCGACTTTCCCGGGCACAAGTTCTCGATTGGGATGCCGGGCACGATTCACTTCAGGGGCCCGAGCGGCAAGGTGCAGATCAACGCTGAGAATGGGCTGATCCAGGTTCCGAGCCAGATTGAAAAGAAGAAATTCAATCTGGCCCTTGATGTAGGCTCCAGCATCAGTTTTCTTTCGGAGGAAATGTTCGACCAACTCGCGGCCGCCCATGCCGACTGGCCGCACATGACGGGCGCCGTGGGTTCGGCCAACATGTGGGGGATGGACGAAGAACCGAAGTGGAAGTTGATGCGCCTTGATCGGCTGCAATACGGCCCGCTCTTTCTTACGAACGCGGCCGTGGTCGCGCTCCCAAAGACCGTGATCGATTTCTTTGAAAAGCGCGTTGGCATGCCTACCGCCGGGCTTCTCGGGTCGAACGGGTTGCAGAACTACCGGGTCGGACTCGACTACGCCCACTCGACCGTCTACTTCGAGATTGGGAACACGTTCACTTTTCCGGATTTTGATGTGATCGGACTCGTGCTGCGCCCTGAGGACGACGGGCGTTACACGATTCTCGGGACTGCCGACTTCGAGGGCAAGCCTTCGGTACTTTCTGGGCCGGACGGCGTGCAGCCCGGCGATCATCTGGTCGCGGTCAATGGCGTTCCAGTTGGCGGCTCAACAATGGGTCAGGTATGGTCCATGCTCGGAGGGACACCGGGGCAGGAACGTAAACTGACATTAGAGCGCGACGGCAAGGAGTTCAACGTCGCAGCCCAGGTGCAACATTTTCTGGGAGAACTGCCGGACGAGAAAGACAGCAAGAAGAAGAAAAAGTAGCCCACTCTTTCTCAGCGGGTCACGTCGTGACGGGTTACCTGGTGGCGGGCGGCGCGAACACTTCCCTCTCCAAAGTCGCGGTCGTGGCGGCGTCCAAGCTCTCGCTCACGAACACCGTATCGCCCTGTTGCTCGATCACTACCGCGCCTTCGTCGGTGGTCCAGGCGTGGCGACCTTTGAGGAGATCGACCCTAGGATCGGGATTCTGCTCAGGTGTGGTGGGAGCGGGATCTCCTACCGCTTCTGCTTTCTTGTAGCGCTGTTTCAGCGACTGGGCATAGATGCCGGCGAACTCCGCAGCCTTGTCGGCGCTGGACCAACGGGATACGTAGAGCAAGCCCAGTGGCGCTGCAACCGCTAGATCGGAGTGGGGATCCGGCTTGGGCTTCGCGGCGTAGTAGTAGCCGCCGCGCCACTCGGGATAGAGACGCTTCGACGGCGGCTTGCCCGCATATTGTTCGATCAGCACAGCTACGTCGAACTCGCCCATCGCTCCGATGTCGAACTTCTGATAGTCCTTGAAATCGTGCTTGAAATCGGGCACGTGCATAGGCTCGATCTTTTCGCCTGACAAATAAGTTTCCGGCTGCATGATCTGACGCGTGGTGTGCGGAGGATTCTGCAGCACCGCGGCAAAGGCTTTCTGCTTCCCTCCTTGCTGCAAAAGCTTCACCACGAACTCCATGCCGTAGCTGTAGGGGAAGGTGAGCGACTCCTTCATGAAAATGGGCGCATCGTTGAAAACCTTGGTGCTGGGGGTGCCGGTCAGCGTTTCATCCTCCATTGCTTCCACCAGTTCCGGCGAAGTGGCAATGGAGCGACCAGTCGGGGCCAACGCGTATTGGAACATCATGGCCTGAGCCTGGCCTTCGATCACGGCTTCACGGGCATTATCCATCTCGTCGTTTTCGATGTCGGCGGGAGTCGGGTCTTTTCTGATTTCGCCCAGATCTTTCTCGCCTTTCTTCATCCACTTCTGCAGGCCGAAAGACTGATCTTGAAGCGCGTGCGTCAACTCATGAGCCATCACCGGCTCTTGCTCCGCCATTGGCACCCAGTCCAGCAGATTCACGGTCCTTGTTTTTGGGTCGTAGTAGCCTGCCACTTCTTCCCGCAGAAGCGCGACCAGGAAAGTCTCGAGCTTGAAGTCGCGGGGGAGCAGGCCGAATTTTTTCAACACCAGTTCCGAGCGGCGCAGGCGTTGCGTGTCTTCGTCGTTCAGGTGTTTGGTGAGATAGGAGACGACTTCGTCACGGCTGGTGAGTCTGCGCTTCACTTCTCTCTTGACGGGAAGGCCGGTCTGCTTGCTGTCGAATTCCAGAATCTCGTCGACCGAATGGAAGAGTTCCTCGGCTTGACGCGGCGTGATCTTGACTTCATCTTTCGCTGGTTCTTGTTTCTGCGGTTCTGCAATCGGTGGTTGCGGCTTGGGCTGCTCCTGCGCCGCGGGGGGTTGGGCGGACTGGGCATTTTGGTCCGCCGGTTTGTCCGCTGGTTGCGCCTCTTGCGCGCTCGCCGGTGACAACGCCCACGTGGCCGCGGTCAGTACAACTGCGAAAAGCAACCGAAGAAACCCTGAGGAACACCCTTCAGCCTTATTCATTGAGATTGAGTTTATACGTTTCCGTATACTTTTCCCTCATGACTGCCACCAAGCCCGTCAATCTCTGGACTTCGAACGAGCACGCCCGCGACTATCTCGAACGCGCCGACTCTATTTCCCATCGTGGCGAGGGCGAGTCAGCGCTGCTCGAATTCATTCCGAGGAGCACACGGCGCATTTTGGACCTCGGTACCGGGGATGGACGCTTGCTGGCTCTGGTGCACGGGGTGCACCCGAATACCGAAGCTGTGGCTGTGGATTTCTCTCCGACCATGCTGGAAGCCGCGCGCAAGCGCTTTGCCGGGGAATCTTCGGTTAGCGTTGTGGCTCACAATCTTGACGATCCCCTGCCGCCGCTGGGCAAGTTCGATTCAGTCATCTCCAGCTTCGCGATTCATCATGTGGTGCACGAACGCAAGCGGGCGCTCTACGCGGAGATTTACGGCCTGCTGAACCTGGGAGGGGTGTTCTGCAATCTGGAGCAC
>JADGNQ010000374.1 GCA_017883385.1 Candidatus Sulfotelmatobacter sp. | reverse complement strand
CTGATACCCGCCCATCTCTTCCTGCCCCGCCACTTCGTCCGGATACACATCAATCACCTTCACCACCCAATCCGAATCGGTCCCGCTGGTAGATGCCACCAGATTCACCACCGGCTGCCCGCTGATCTTCACCGACTCCTTCAACACGTCCGAGGTAAATGCCAGCACATCTGTTCGTCCCGACGCTTCCCGCTGATCGTCCACCAGCCACTGCGGCCACGTGAGCCGTCCGCCGTATCCCACCGGCTGACTCGGGCGCGCGCGATAAGGCACAGGCTTTGCCGGATCGGAAGCATATTCATCAAACGCCGCATCGCCTTTCGCCGGCGCATCAAAGCCGAGCTTCAATCCCGCGCGTAAGTACAGATGCTTCGCAGTGATCCCGCACCCCTCGCTGCATCCCGCCGGCCACGACCGCAAACGCCGCCACGTATTCGTCCCCGTCTCAAACGCGGTCACCGCCGCCACGTCCGCCCGCGGCGCGCCATCCTTTAGATACTGATCCAGAAAGGGCCGCAGAATGTTCTCGCGAAAATATAGCCCCGTATCGCTGTTGAGCTTCAACGCCCCGAGCGTGCTGCCGTCGCCAATCTCCTGCCCGTGATGCCACGGTCCCATGACAAAAAAGACTTTGTCATTACCGGTATCCTTGGGCTTGATCGCCTTATAAACGGCAGTCGCCCCGTAAATGTCCTCCTGATCCCACAGGCTGTCCACCAGCATCACCGGCACTTTCAACGGCTGCGCGGCGAGAATCTTATCCATCGCCTGCTCCTGCCACCACGCGTCGTAGCTCGGATGTTCCAGCAGTTTCCTCCAGAACCCGACTTGCTCCAGCCCATGCCGGCGGCCCAACTCCCCCGCCGATCCCGCCTCCATGTAAGCGTCGTAGTCGTCAAAGTGATCGGTCCACCACTGCGCGCTGTTGTCGCGCGTGGCCTCCTGCTCGTAGATGTAAGGCATGTTCTGCTCGCGAAACGCGCCGTTATGAAACCAGTCGTCGCCCATCCAGCCATCGACCATGGGATTCATCGGCACCGCCACCTTCAGCGCCGGGTGCGGATTCACCAGCGCCATCAGCGGTAGAAAGCCGTCATATGAAATCCCCAGAATGCCCACCTTCCCGTTGCTCTCCGGAACATTTTTCACCAGCCAGTCGATGGTGTCATAAGTATCAGTCGAGTGATCGACCGCGGTCGGGTTCAGCGGCCCGTGCAGCGGCCGCGTCATCACGTAATCTCCCTCTGACCCGTACTTGCCCCGCACGTCCTGCACCACGCGGATGTACCCACCCTCCACGATTACCTCCACAGCATTGTCGTATCCGTTCAGGATCGGCCCCAGATGTGAACTCTGCGCGTGACTGACCTGTGCGCTGGCGTTGTAGGGCGTCCGCGTCAGCAGGATGGGCGCGTTCTTCGCGCCCTTCGGCATCACGATCACCGTATGCAGTTTCACCCCGTCGCGCATGGGGATCATCACGTCGCGCTTGACGTAGTCGAAGTCGTCAGTCATCGCCTCGAGCTTGGCTGGAGTCTCGCTGGGCAAAGACGTCGCCGGCGGAGCAGTTTGCCCCACCGCGAATTCGAGGAATATGGATCCGAGAAGTATGCATCCAAAAAACAAACCCAGGGTACGAACGCGAATGATCTTCGTCATGAAATGTCCTTGTAAGCGGCGGAGAATGTTAACTCGTAGCCGAGCGCCATGCCAAATCAGCGCCTGGCCATGACTCTACTGAAGATGAGCATTCAGACAAGTACTCCCGCACCATCTCTCGCGGTCTGCGCGCACCAATCGTCGAGCGAGCCGCAAAACTTTGCGCTGTTCTTCTTTCCGGACACGAATGAACTCGATGTCCAGATTGGCGCAGGAAGTGATAGGCTACCAGTCCTCACCTGAGGGTGAGGGTGGACCCCGGGTCGGAAGGCGAAAGTTTCTGCCTTCCCTATATAATGACCCGGGCCCAAACGCATTTCGCTCACACCGGATTTCAGGATGCTGGCTCGCCTCCCCTATGGCGGTTGACTGTAGCAACACAAAACCCGGAATAGAGATGGCGAGTCTGACCGATGTCGGACGCCAGCGCGCAAACAACGAGGATTCCTATCTCTACTGGGAGCCCGACTCCGACGACGAATTCCGCCGCAAAGGCCGCCTCGCGGTCATCGCCGACGGCATGGGCGGATACGAAGGTGGACAAGAGGCCAGTCGCCTCGCGGTCGAGACCGTGCGCCACGTCTACGAGAGCTCCATTGACGGCAACCCGCAAGTGACCTTGCTCGAGGCCCTCGAATCAGCTCACCAGAATATACAGCGCTACGGCGAGGAACATCCCATGTTCCACGGAATGGGAACGACCTGTACGGCATTGTCCCTGATCGGCCGCGAGCTCTGCTTTGCCCACGTGGGCGACAGCCGGTTGTACCTGGTGCGCCCGGATACCGTTTCCCGCCTCACACGGGACCACTCCTACGTGGGCAGGCTGGTCGAGAGCGGCATCGTACGCTCCGAAGACGCCGAGTCGCACCCGCAGCGTCACATTCTTACCGCCGCTTTGGGGTCGGGCAAGGAGGTAGTGCCCGACAGGCCGGAGCGCCCTCTCACTTTGGAAGAGGGTGACACGCTCGTACTCTGCACCGACGGACTCTGGAGCCTGGTCGGCGAGCAGGATCTGGCCAAAGTAGTACGCTCCAGTACTCCCGCTAAATCATGCCTCGCGCTAGTGAAGATGGCGCTGGAGCGCGGCGGTCCGGATAACATTACGGTACTGGTCCTGCGCATCGCGGCCTGATACCAATCCGACAAACAGCAACCTCCATGTGCAAGAACGTGCAACCGGGATAAGTTTTCCACCGGAGTCCGTCGCACCTTCCCCTGCATCTAAACTGCAATCGAATGCACACCGGCCCCCTGTCGGCGGCCTCATCTCAAATGTAAATTATTCAACGCAAAAGGCTTAAGGTCTGAGCAACCGGCCTCAAGATGGAATCCGGCTTGCATTGTCACTCACGTCAATAAAGTCTATTATTTCGATGTGATTTATGGAATAATGCGCCAATGAAAATCTCCCAGAAGGGTCTCTACGCTCTGCAGGCCATGATGATGCTCGCCCGCCATCATCACCAGGGCGCCATCAAGATCCGCGACATCGCCTACGAAGAGGTCCTCCCGGAGAAGTTCCTGGAGTTGATCCTGCTGGAACTCAAGAACGCCCGGATGGTCGAGAGCGTCCGCGGCGCCAAAGGCGGCTATCAGTTGCGCCGCGACCCGGCCGACATCCATCTCAGCGAGATCATCCGCCTGATTGACGGCCC
>JADGNQ010000373.1 GCA_017883385.1 Candidatus Sulfotelmatobacter sp. | reverse complement strand
ACGATGTATTCTTTCCGGCCTTCGTTCAGGACATAGTCGAACAATTCGCGCGGAGTATTTTTTTCGACGACCTCAGACTCTTTCGCGCGCCGGGCCGCAGGCTTGACGGCCTTCTTGGCTTTCTCCGCTTCGTCGCCCTCGGCGTCAATGAGTTCTTCGGCTTCGCTCTCGCCGTTGCTCTTGGCGGTGGCCTTCACCATGCTCTCCACCACGAACGGCGGTTCCATGTAGGGCTCGATCTGTTTGAACTTGGCAATCAGTTGCCGGCACTCGGGCGCGGACGCCAGTTCCCAGCTGATCGCGTGCTCGGCGCCCTGCGAATTCACGAAGCTCACTTCCCAGAGATTGTGTTCTTCGTCGAAGCGAGTCTCGACACTCTTCAGGCTCAGCGCTTTCTGCAGCCGCTTGAGTTCCTTTTCCAGCTTCTCGATCTTCTTCGGTGGATTGTTCTTGTCGCCCTCGAAATCGACACGCTTCGCCAGATCGACCTTCGGCAGCAGTTCGGTGATCTGTTCGTCGCGCAGGCGCTTGTTCAGCTTGTCGAAGAAGCCGAGATATTCGTTGAGCACGGTGATGAACTTGGTGAGTGCCGCGCCCTCCAGCTTAGCCGCGCCTTCGCCGTAACGGATCACCAGGCCTTCCGAAGCGCGCTTCACCATCACTTTTACAAACTCGCGCTCGTCCTTGATGTACTGGTGCGACTTACCCTTGCGGATACCGAACAGCGGCGGCTGCGCGATGTAGACGTTGTTCCGCTTGATCAGCTCCTGCATGTGACGGAAGAAGAACGTCAGCAGCAGCGTGCGGATGTGCGAGCCGTCCACGTCTGCGTCGGTCATCAGGATGATTTTGCCGTAGCGCAGCTTGGTTGGATCGAAGTCTTCCTTCGAGATGCCGGTGCCGAGCGCGGTGATCATGGCGCGGATTTCTTCGTGCGCCAGCATCTTGTCGTAGCGCGCCTTCTCCACGTTGAGAATTTTTCCCTTGAGCGGCAGGATCGCCTGAAAGCGCCGGTTTCGTCCCTGCTTGGCGGTGCCGCCGGCGGATTCACCCTCCACCAGGAACAGTTCGCAGCGGCCCGGATCGCGCTCCGAGCAGTCGGCCAGTTTCCCCGGCAGTCCACCGCCATCGAGCGCGCCTTTGCGGCGCGTCAGGTCGCGAGCCTTGCGGGCGGCTTCGCGGGCGCGGGCCGCGTCAATCGCCTTGTTGATGATCTTGCGCGCAACCGTCGTGTTCTGCTCGAAGAAAGCGCCCAGGCGCTCGTTGATGAAGGCCTGCACGATGCCGGCGATGTCGGAATTCAGCTTGCCCTTGGTCTGCCCTTCGAACTGCGGCTGCGGCAGCTTGACGCTGATCACCGCCACCAGTCCTTCGCGGACGTCATCGCCCGTCAGATTTTCTTTCACGTCCTTGAACAGGCCCATCTGCTGGCCGGCATAGTTGATGGTGCGGGTCAGCGAGGTGCGGAAGCCGGAGAGATGCGAACCACCGTCCACGGTGTTGATGTTGTTCGCGAAACTGAAAACCGCTTCCGAGTACCCGTCGTTGTACTGGAGGCCGATTTCCATCACCACGTTGTCGCGCTCGGCTTCCATGTAGATCGGCTTGTCGTGCAGCACCGACTTGCCGCGGTTCAAGTGCTTGATGAACTCGGTGATGCCGCCGTTGTATTTAAACTCGCTGCGCTTGGCTTCGCCGGACTTGGCGTCGGTCTGGCGCTCGTCGGTGAGCTTGATCATCAGGCCCTTGTTCAGGAACGCCAGTTCCCGCAGGCGCTGTGCGAGCGTGTCGTAGTTGTACTCGGTCGCGGTGAAAATGGTCTTGTCGGGCACAAAGTGAACCCGTGTTCCACGGTTCTTGGTCGCGCCCGTCTTCTTCAGCTTGCCCAGCGCCTCGCCTTTTGAGTACGTCTGTTCCCAGGTGAATCCGTCGCGCCAGATTTCCAGATCGAGTTCTTCGCTCAGCGCGTTGACGCAACTCACACCCACGCCATGCAATCCGCCGGAGACCTTGTAGGACGAGGTATCGAACTTGCCGCCCGCGTGCAGCTTGGTCATCACCACCTGCGCGGCGGAAACTTTCTCGCCGTCGATGTCCATGTTGTCGACGGGGATGCCGCGCCCGTTGTCCACCACCGTGATCGAGTTGTCGAGATGAATGGTGACGTCGATCTTGTCGGCGTAGCCGGCAAGCGCCTCGTCCACCGAGTTGTCCACCACTTCATACACCAGGTGATGCAAGCCGAGTTCACCGGTCGAGCCGATATACATGGCCGGGCGTTTGCGCACCGCCTCCATGCCGCCGAGGACCTTGATCGAGTCGGCGTTGTAATCTCCGTTGGGGGTTTTGCCGTTCATTTTCTTGGCGTCGTCAACTTCGGTCTGCAATTCTTTCGTGGCCATTCTGCTCCGTGAAAAAGCCGGATCGTACGCTGGGCTGGATGGACGCTTCCGGGACCGACTCGGGCGACCTCAAATGATTGAAATTCCTAATAGTTAGCGGCCACCGGAGATGGATTTATCTTACCACAGAGAAGGCATATTTCGGGCCTCGGACCACGCCCCTAAACTGCGCTTTTTGTTGCTGTTAGAGGGGTGCTTCCCGAGTAAATCGATTCGCCGCGAAAGTCCCGCCCAAAAGAGCCCATGGGGACTAGCGCAACCGCGATTTCGATGCCCCAAAACCGAGTTCCTCGATCAAGTCGTTGACCTCGTCTTCGCTTCCCGAGATGAACGTGAACGAGACGATCTGGCCTTTCTGCAGAAGCACCAGCGTGGACTGGCGCATGGTGAGTTTGTCGTTGATCGTCTTGCTGAAATCGGCGCGCACCAGTTGCCGCGAGTCGATCTCCACGGCGGATGCATCGCCCGCGGACTTGAACCCTTTCGATGTGGCGAGTTCCGTCAGTGGCCCAATGTAATCTTCGGCGCGATTGAGTCCGGGGTAGGCAGCCGAGCTCTCCGCAACGATCACGACCGCCGAGTTCACCGAGTCTCCCGCAGCCTGCGGCGGACGCTCGAAAACTGCCAGCAGCACTTCCCCCTTACTGACATCTCCCGCTTTCTGCATCTCTTTCGTGCGCTCCACCCAGCCAACGGGAAGGCGGTAGTGGAAACCATACTTGGCATTGCTAACAGTTGTGACCTGTGCGTCGGCAGCGGGTTTGGCCGGAGTGGGCTTCGCCGGCTTCTGTTGCGCACGTAGCGAAAATACGAGAGATAGAGTGGCAAACAACACAAGACAACGAGTCATTTTGATACCGACCTGGGTATGTGCCTCAGCGAGCACGATTACGCAACCACGGACACTTCGCCGTGTTCCT
>JADGNQ010000372.1 GCA_017883385.1 Candidatus Sulfotelmatobacter sp. | reverse complement strand
CGCGGCGATCCACGAGCGATCGGCGCGGCAAAGTCCTGAGCTTCGGCCCTTTCGAACCGTCGATTGAAACAAACTGATAAATCGCGCAAAGTTCGTACCGCTTGGCGCGCGTGCCACGGATATCCTCATCGCACGAATTTTGTCGGTCCGATTGTCGCGTCAAGGTTAGCTAATTGGCTGCATTGCGCGATCACCGGAAATTGTCATTCATCATGATATGTGGCAGATTGGCCGTTCAGGCTCGGTGACCAACCGGGTGAACTATTGTCATAGGGCCTTTCTCAGCCCGAGTTGGTGAGCCGCTCACGGTGGAGCGCGGCAGTTGAATACATCTACGAACGGTCGAACGCGAGGTCGCAAGCTTCACTTGACCGGAGCGAAGGCGCGCGTTGGTCGGGCTCGCAAGACCCGCGCCGATCTCGAACAGGAACTCAAGGCATGCAGGCGGGAGATTGCCAATGCGCGTGAGCGCCTTGCCGAGGCCGCGATTCAACAAGATGCCACCTCTGAGATGCTGCTCGATGAAGGCAATAAGGCAGAAGAACAGTCCAGATTCCTGGCACAGCTGCAAGCCAGTCTTAATGTGATTCCGGCGTACACATGGTACGCGGCTCCGACCGGCGGCCTCACCTTCGTGAATAAACGAACTGCGGATTACCTTGGTCTTCCGAAAGATCACCCCCTACGTTTCGGCATCGACAATGGCGTACAGTGGGACGCTCATATCCCGTTTTTGCACCCGGACGACCAAGAAGGAGCGCGCAAAGCGTGGCCGATCAATATACGCACCGGCGAGGCCAGTGAGTTTAGTTTTCGAGTTCGTAACGCTCAAGGAGGCTACCGCTGGTTTCTCAGTCGCGTCGAACCGCTCCGGGCAAGCGATGGAACCCTACTGCTGTGGGTCGGGGTGAACCTGGATATTGAAGATCTCAAATGCGCAGAGCAAGCCCTGCGGGAACGCGAAGCAAAGATTCGGCGCCTGGTCGATTCCAACGTCATCGGAATTTTCATCGGGGATTTCGAAGGTCGCTTTCTTGAGGCCAATGACGCATTCCTTCGCATGGTGGGCTACGACCGGGAGGACCTACTCGCGGGCAGCATACGGTGGACAGATCTGACGCCGCCCGACTGGCGCGACAGAAGTGACGAAAGGATGGAGCGGGGAAAAAGTAGCGGCCGCTTTGAGACATTCGAAAAAGAATACACCAGAAAAGACGGTAGCCGTGTGTCCGTGCTGGTTGGTGGGGCCACATTTGAAGAGGGCGGTAACGAGGGCGTCGCATTCGTGCTCGATCTGACAGACCGAAAGCGCGCGGAGGATGCGTTGCGCGAGAGTGAATTTAAGCTCCGCCAAATCACCGAAGCGGTACCAGGCCTCGTCTGGTCGAGCGGGCCCGACGGCGAGCCGACCCACATTAATCAGCGCATGTTGGACTACAGCGGCATGCAGTTTGAGGAATTTATGCAGCGTGGTTGGGAGGCGTTCGTGCACCCGGCCGACTTTCCAGAAGCCGTAGAAGCCTTCTATCACGCAATCCAGACCGGAACTTCGTACGAGGGTGTCACGCGTCTACGCCGGGCGGACGGCGAGTTTCGTTGGCACCATGCTCGTTGTGAGCCTTTGTGCGATCGGCAGGGACGCGTCATTCAGTGGTATGGCCTGTCTGTTGACATCGATGAAAGGAAGAAGGCCGAAGACCGGCTAAGCCGCAGCGAAGCCTATCTGGCGAAAGCCCAGAGGCTGAGCCACACTGGTTCCGCGGTCTACACCGAGACGGAAATTCCTTATTGGTCCGAGGAGGCTTCCCGCATCTTTGGGTTTGATCCACTGCAGGGCATTCCGAGCCGCGAAGCGGTGTGGCAACGGTTCCATCCAGACGACCTGGACAGAGTGAACGAAACCATCGCGCGCGCAGTGCGCGAAAAGAGAAGCTTCGGCAATGAATTCAGAATCATACATCCCGATGGAACGATCAGACACGTCGAAGCAATTAACGATCCTGTTTTCTCGGCAAGCGGAGAGCTTCTAGAGATTGTCGCCACGGGCATCGACGTGACGGAGCGGAAGCGGGCCGAGCAAGCTTTGCGGGAGAGCGAGGCGAAGTTCCGCGACTACGCCGAGACCGCCTCCGACTGGTTTTGGGAAATCGGTCCGGACTACAAATTCACCTTGTTGACCGACAATGCGTTTGGCTCGAACCCGGCCGATCGAATCGGCACGGCGTGCTGGGATCACGCCCTTGACCTTGAAACGGAGCCGGAGAAGTGGAGGCTTGTCCGGGCAGCCCTCGATTCACATCAACCGTTCCGCGACTTCGTCTATCACGTGTTGGGCGGCAACGGCTCTCCGATGTACGTGCGGGCGAGCGGCAAGCCAGTGTTTGACACCAACGGAGAATTCCGCGGTTATCGCGGCACCGGCACCGACGTTACGGCATTGAGGAAAGTAGAGGCAGAAGCGCGCGAAAACGAGCGGCGGTACCGTGAGGCGCAACTGGAGCTCGCGCACGCTAACCGCGTCGCAACGATGGGCCAGTTGACGGCCTCGATCACCCATGAAGTGAACCAGCCGATTACAGCGGCGGTCACCTACGCATCAGCCGCCCGGCGCTTGCTGAGCGCGAAGCCGCCAAATGTGGATGAGGTGGATGAAGTGCTCTCTCTTATCGTCAAGGAGGGAAGTCGCGCAGGCGAGGTGGTCGGGCGAATCCGCGCACTGATCAAGAAGGCGCCTGTACGAAAAGACGCCGTAGAGATCAACGATGCCATCCTCGAGATTGTTGCACTCACCCGCACCGAGGCCGCAAATAATAGTGTCTCCGTGCGGACGCAGTTAGCGAAGGGCTTGCCGCGTGTCCTGGGGGACCGGGTTCAGCTGCAACAGGTGCTGCTGAACTTGATCATCAATGCCATCGAAGCGATGCGCGACGCGGGCGAAGAGGAGCGGGAACTGCTCATCAGCACGCGTCACAAGCCGGATGGCGTGTCAGTCGAGGTGCGAGATTCAGGTCCAGGCTTCGCAGCGGCGGATATTGACCGCGTGTTCGAGGCTTTTTACAGCACCAAACCGAGCGGTGTGGGGCTTGGGCTGTCGATCTGCCGGTCGATTATCGAAGCGCATAACGGACGATTGTGGGCCAGCCCTAACGTGCCACGTGGCGCTATCTTTGGCTTCACTGCACCGGCCCATCCGGCCGCGGCATCGTGAATGGAATGCTCGCTGCGCTAGGCAACGCGACCTGGGCTACGCGGCTTTGTCGGCGTCAGTTGCAATTGGTCGGCCATGCGCGCCAGGTCAGGCAAGGACGATGCCCGCATCTTGCGCAT
>JADGNQ010000371.1 GCA_017883385.1 Candidatus Sulfotelmatobacter sp. | reverse complement strand
GAAGTGCTTTACGGAGCCGTCCGGCGACCGTTTGAACACGCTTATCCCAGGCCGCTGTTTTCCCTCGCTGTCCTGGAAATTCAAGACCGACTTGAAGCCCGTGCCCTCGCTCGACACCAGGCGCAATGCATGCCAGCGGCGCTCCCGGCCCCACTCCCGCAACTCCCGGATTCCAGCTTGGGCGACGATCGCGAAATTCATGTTTTGGCGGAGATGGTGAGCCACGCCGTTGAACCCGTCCACCCACATGGTGCAACTCGGACACGGCCGCTTCTGGGCGCCGCCATACATGTATTGATACACCACCAGTGGCTGTCCCGGGTCGTCAAATAACTCCGACAATCGCACCGGCGTGAAGGGCCCGTCTTGGGACAAGTCTGCCGGACCCTCGTGGAACTCATAGTCCTGAATCTCCGTATCGAGCGTCAGGTTGCGGCGCAGCGAAGCCACCCGCTCGCGTTGATCTTTCAGAGCAATCTCGGCTTCGAGCAGTTCGTCGCGCAATTTTCGATAGGCTGCGCTTTCGGTCTCCATGCGTCCAGGATTCATGGCGCCCTTTCCCTCAGCATCAGGCCAGGTTAGATATATTCTACACGGCCAAAGGCGGTCCGATTACTAGCGAGGCTCTGCCTCTGACCGCCAGCCACCAGGATTGACGCGGAGGCGCGGAGACACGGAGTCAACGTGGAGAGGAGAGCGATTTTCTCCGTTACCGCTCCCTCCGCGACCGAAGCAGGAGGACAGCGGCAAGGCTTCGGGCCGCGGAGACGGGGGAGATGAGTGACGCTACTGGTTTCTCCAACGCCCCCTTCGCGTCTCTGCGTCTCCGCGTCAAGAGAAAACTTGACTCCTTTGCATCAGGCTCGAGAACGCAAGTCATCTAGCGAGGTCTTCGACCTCAAACCGACAAGGCGTGGAAAGCCCGTAGCTTCACTGGGGTTCTTGGCGTCCTTGCGTCTTGGCGAGGGACTCTTCTTGCAGTCCGTTGACGATTCGAGTAATGCCGTCCTTGATCAGCGCCGCGTTGAAGTTGATCAGCAGGCCAAGCCGCTTGTCGGCCAACCGCAGATAAGTAAGAAGTTGCTTTTGGTGAACCGGCGCGCGAACCTCGACCGATTTGATTTCGACGATCACCTGGTCCTCGTCAATCATGTTGGCCCGGAACCCAATGTCAATCCGAATCGTTCCGTAGACCACCGGGATTGGCTGCTGGCTCACCGTTCTCAGTCCACGCTGAGCAAGTTCATAGGCAAGCACAGCATGGTAAACCGATTCCAGCAATCCTGGTCCGAGCGTGGTGTGGATGCGATAGGCGGCGTCCACGATCTCTTTGGCAATGGCGTTCTCAGTCATGGCAGCTTTCTATAGTCTCTCGCCAAGACGCCAAGACGCCAAGAACGAATCGCCGGACCGGGCATGGAATCGAGGGTGTGGCGAGCCTTCTCCCGCTCGACCCCAAAGCGGCCGGTAAACGGCAGCAGCTTTTCGTAAAATCCGGGTATGGCGACTATCCCGGAACTGTTGGACGGGCACGTGACACTGGAAGTGGAGTGCCTGGATCGTCTCTACCTCAATGGATATATCGGCAAACTGGCCACCGGAGGCGGACTATGCATGTTCATGCGCGGCCAACTCCAAAAGCCGGTTCCCTCGCCAGCCGTTCTGGGCCAGATCTCAGAGAAATTCCGCGAGGCGGTGAAGACGCAGGCCGAGCGGGAAGACGTACCGATTTACCAGTTCAACCACAAAGAGCGGAAGGACGACATCGCCAACAAATTCCGCCAGCAGCGGCAAGTGCGCGACGGCATTGTCTTCATTGGAGTCGCCCAGGAGAAGGCGCAGGCGTTCAGCGGGAAGAAGGTCGACGGCCAATTTCAGTTCGACCGTGACAAAACGGTCTACGTCAATCACTACTATTTCTACATTGATGACGCGGACTTCGGTCCGCTGTTCATCAAGGTGTGCAGCTATGCGCCCTGGAGCACGAAGCTGTGCCTGAACGGGCACGAATGGGCCAAACGGCAACTGGCGAAGAAGAAGATTGCCTACCAAGCCTTGGATAACGGATTTCTGTCCTGCGCCGAGCCAGGCAAACTACAGCAGATCTGCGATTCCCTGGGTCCGGAGGATATCGACCGGGTATTCCGCAAGTGGTTGCAGCGGATTCCCCTTCCGCTGCGGTCCAAAGACCGGGAGGCGGGCTACGACTGGGACTTGTCGATCTGGCAAATGGAAGTCAGCTTGACGCAGGTCTTCGACCGTCCCTTGCGTGGGCGTGAGTTCTTCGAAGAAATCATTCGCGACAATCTGGATCTGGGGCGGCCGGACCGGGTGCAGTTGATTTTCGATCGGGTGGTGACGAAGAAAACGCCCGGCGAGTTTCGGACGCGCGTGATCCAGGACGGTGTGCATCCGAGCCTGCACATCGAATACAAGAACTTCGACTTGAAGCAGTACTTCAAAGAAGGACGCGGCTGCCGGACAGAAGGAACGTTCCGGAACCCCAAGGATTTTGGAGTGAATAAGGGCTTGGTCAATCTTCCGTACTTGCAAAAGCTGGGCAGGCAGATCAATCGGCGCTTGCTGGAAGTCGAACGCGTCAGCCACAACAGTGGATTGAGCGGCGACAGCATCCAACGCGTGGTGCAACCTACCGTGACCGAAGACGGTAAAAAGGCGCCGGGACTGAAGTTCGGCCAACCGCGGGTGATGGCGCTACTGCTGGCGCTCACCATGTTTCACCATCTCATCGATGGCTTTCGCAATCACGATCTCAGGCAACAGGTGGCGGATCTGCTGGGAGTGAGACTGGCCGAATACACACCTCACCAAATGACCTATGATCTGCGCCGACTCCGGCTGAAGGGCCTGATCTACCGTCCACCGAAAACCAATCGCTACTTCGTCACCCCGTACGGCTGGAAGGTGGCCCGGCTGTTCTCGCGCCTGGATGCCCGCGTGTTCCGGCCGGCCATGGCCATGTTCACCGCCAAGGATGCCGTTCTACCGTTCCCACTGCGTCAGGCGCTGGACCGCACCGATGCGCAACTCGATTTGCCGATCTACGACGCTTTTCCCCTGGAGAAAGCCGGCTGAAAACTTGACACTTTTAGATAGAACCTATTTATATTAGACGACTAGTCAGAAATGAAGCTTGGCGGCGGGGTCGCTCTCGCACCCCGCCGCCCACAATTGGAGAAAACAAGACCACAAAAACCCCTTGCCGCGCCGACCCCAGACGCGGTACAACAAGCTCAGGTCCTGGCCGCGGTCCGTTGGCCGGTTTTGAAGTGACCCTCTATGGCCGGTTTTGAGGTGACCACCGAGGGCTGGCAACGGGCCATTGATGC
>JADGNQ010000370.1 GCA_017883385.1 Candidatus Sulfotelmatobacter sp. | reverse complement strand
GCGACATGCGCGCCATCGGCAAAGAACTCGGCGCGCGTTATGTGATGGAAGGCAGCTTACGGCTGGCAGGATCCAAACTGCGGCTCGCCGTCCAACTCGTTGATGCAACAACCGGCACTCATCTTTGGGCGGAGACGTATGAGCGCGCGGTTCAACCCGAATCGGTTTTTGAGTTGCAGGATGACCTGGTCCCGCGGATCGTTGCGACCGTCGCCGACCGCCACGGTGTGCTAGCACACAGCATGAGCGAGGCGGTGCGAGCGAAGAATCCCACGCAGCTGACGCCTTACGAGGCGGTCTTGCTCAGTTTTGGTTATGCCGAGCGGCTCACGTCGGACGAGCAGGCCGCAGCGAAGGCCTGCCTCGAACGGTCGGTCGCGCAAGCTCCCGGTAACGCCGATGCGTGGGCGATGCTGGCCATGGTCTTTTGTGACGAATATTCGATTGGGCTCAAACCGCATTTTTCACTCATGGATCAGGGGCTGGAAGCCGCAAAGCGAGCGATCAAGGCCGGGCCTTCCAACCATATGGCCTACAACAACCTGGCCTATGTCCATTTCCTGCGCCGGGAGTTTGGCCCTTGCAGACACGCCGCGGAGCGTGCGCTGGCGCTGAATCCTATGGACGGCAGCAATGTCTGGTTTGTGGGCTTGATGCTGGCCTATATGGGGGAATGGGACCGCGGTTGTGCACTCACCGAGCGAGCAATGGAGCTGAACCCCCATTATCCCGGGAAGTACCGCTATCCCCTCGTCTTCAACCTATACCGCAAGGGCGACTACAAAGGTGCGTTAAGCGAAGCGCTGCGGCTCAATATGCCCGACCTTTTTTACACGCCATTGATTGTGGCAGCGGCCGCCGGGCAACTTGGAGAAGAAGAAATCGCCGCGAAAGCCGCGCGCGACTTGCTGGCGTTGAGGCCAGACATGGCGGTGGATGTACGCGAGAATCTTGGAAAATGGTTTCAGCCGGAATTTGTGGAACATGTCGTCGAAGGTCTCGTCAAAGCGGGGCTGGAGATTCCGCCCGCTCAGGGATCGACAGTCCAACACGCTTCACCCGCAACGAGTGGGCTGATCAAGAAGCGCGAAAGCGGCGCCACGCGCGCCGACGAAGGCTTCTGGGTCGCCGTGCTGCCGTTCAAATCTACAGCCGCAAGCGCCGAACTGAAAGCCCTGGCTGACGGCTTGTCAGAAGAAGTCGTCACCGGGCTGTCCCGCTTCTCTTATCTCCGCGTGATCGCCCGCGGCTCGACCGCGAAATATTCCAGCGAGTCGGGAGACACACGCGCCATTGGTAAGGAACTCGGAGCGCGCTACGTGATGGAAGGCAGCATCCGTCAGGCGGGAGCGAAGCTGCGTCTTGCCGTGCAACTCGTCGATGCAGTCTCCGGCGCTCATCTCTGGGCGGAAACGTATGAGCGCGGCTTCAACACCGAAGCCATCTTCGAAGTGCAGGACGAGCTTGTGCTTCGCATCGTCTCCACCGTAGCGGATCAGCACGGCGTGCTGCCGCACAGCATGGCCAACCTGATCCGCAACAAGCCCGACGATCAGTTGAGTCCCTACGAGGCAGTACTTCGGGTCTTCAGCTTTCACGAAAGGATGTCGCCGGAGGAGCACGCCACCGTAAGGGCACTTCTGGAGCGAACTGTGCAAAGCGCTCCCAGCGACGGCGACTGTTGGGCGATGCTCGCCACGCTCTATTCCGACGAGTATATGTTCGGTTTCAGCGGAAGGCCGGATTCACTGGGTCGAGCGCGGGCGGCTGCGCAGCAGGCCGTCGAACTCGCGCCATCCAGTTCGTTAGCCTACCAGGCTCTCGCCCAGAGCTTGTTCTTTCGCCGGGAATGGCAGGCTTTTCGTCCCGTTGCCGAACGAACCATCACACTGAATCGCGCCGATGGCGCCCTCCACGCTTTCATTGGCATGTTGATCGCGCTCGCCGGCGACTGGGACCGCGGCTGTGCCGTCGTGGATGCCGCTATTCATCTCAATCCGCATCACCCGGGCTGGTACTGGCTCGCATCCGTTTTCGGCACCTATCACAAACGTGATTACCGCGCCTCCGCCGACATCGCTCTCAGAGTCAACATGCCGGGCTATTTCTGGGGACCCGCCACGTCAGCGGCGGCATTAGGGCAGTTGGGTGAGCACGAACGGGCGCAGAAAGCTCTGAAGGAACTGCTCGTAATTCGTCCTGATTTCGCCAGGACCGCCCGCCAGGAATTTGGAAAGTGGTTCGACGACGAACTGGCCGAACACTATGTCGAAGGCCTACGCAAAGCAGGGCTGCAGATCGTGGACAGCACGCAAACCTCGACTACGGTGAGAGCGTCCGGCTCTGGCGCCACGCGAGCCGATGAAGGCTTCTGGGTTGCCGTCCTGCCGTTCCGGGGGGCGAGCGGCGATGCGGACCTCGAAGCTCTGGCCGACGGCTTGACCGAAGACGTCACCACGGGGCTTTCGCGATTTCCGTATCTTCAAGTCATCGCCCACAATTCGGCGATGGCGTACAAGGGCCGCGCAGCGGACATCCGCACGGTGGGGCGCGAACTCGGCGCGCGCTATGTGATCGAGGGGAGCATACGCAAAAGAGGCCGCGCCGTTCGCGTCAGCGCGCAACTGATGGATGCCGTGACGGGCACGCAGCTTTGGGCGGAGGCGTATGACCGCGAAATCGTTGATGGCCAGAGCAGTGACGCGGGCACGTTCCAGGTTCAGGACGACCTCACCGACCACATCGTGACCACCGTCGCGGACGGGTATGGAGTTCTGGTTCGCTCCATGGCCGCCCCCACGCGAGATCGAAAGGTGGAGGAACTCAGCGCGTCCGAACTTGTTTTGCGCCACTACGCCTTCATGCAACAGGTCGATCCCCAGGAGCATGCCGTGCTCCGCGCCGGACTGGAACAGGCACTGGAACGCGAACCCAACCACGCCGCCGCCTGGGCCTGTCTTTCGAACCTCTACCATTTGGAGTATTTCGACCGGTTCAATCCACGGGAGAAACCGTTGGAGCGCGCGCGTGAGGCCGCCTGGCGGGCGGTCAAGATTGATCCAGCCTGCCAGATGGGATGGAGAGAACTCGCGGCTGCGCAATTCTTTAGCCGCGATTTCACCACCTTTCGCGAGACTGCGGAGCGGGCCATGTCGCTCAATCCGCGGGACGGCACCACCTTGGCTTGGATGGCGATCATGATTGCATTCTCCGGCGATTGGGAGCGCGGCATGGCTCTGACGCAAAGAGCGATTGAACTCAATCGGCATCATCCCGGCTGGTATCACAGCGTCGCCTTTCACCATCACTATCGCAAACGCGAGTATGAAGCGGCCTTGCAAGCCGCCAAG
>JADGNQ010000041.1 GCA_017883385.1 Candidatus Sulfotelmatobacter sp. | reverse complement strand
GTACTCCGGTGTGGCGCAGCGGCCGCCATCGACTGCGCCCGGTCCGTCCAGGATCAACTTCTGCACCGGCGCAGCATGGCAATATTGCGCTCGACCTTCTTTAAGAAACGGGCACGCCATAATTCACTTCCGCGATTTCTCGTCTGAGGCTTCTGCTTCGGAAGGCTCGATTTTCTCGCCTCCGTCTGCCATCGTCAGCCCCAACCCGGGTACGGACAGGCTGTGCGATCCCGCATGCAACATCGCCTGCAGTTCCTCATCAATGCGGTCCATCGCGCGCGTCTTGTGCACTTTCAGGACCAGCAGATCCCAACCTACGGCGACGAACACGACAACCAGCGCCAGAACAGTGATCATGCCCAACGCAAAGTTCGTCATGTTCAGCCAGAACGTCCAATTTTCGCCAGCCATTTCGAGTAACCTCCTTGCCGCCAAATGCCACGGCCATCCTTGAAATAGCACTCCAAGTGCCATCAAGTGAATTCAATGACTTACAGAGATTTGCTCACGCCGCGCGTAGGAAGTCCCAACACGAGAGTCGGCTTTCCCGACAAAACTCGAGACGTTGAGATGGACCAATCTGAGTTGAATTTGTTGGACGATGCTTCGATCAGGAGCAGCAGGTGCCAGCGTTGGGAGCCACCGAACCTATACTCTCTGGACTTCGATACCCCGCTCCAGGAACGGCGCGACAGCTTTGTCCGTAGCCCGTGTGTCGGTAATAAGCACGTGAACGTCAGAGATCGGACAGATCAGCGCCGGCGTCACGACCCCGATCTTGCTCGAGTCCGCCACGATGATGGTCTGCTTGGCTTGGTGGATCATCGCGCGAAACGTCAGTCCCTCTTCAGGTTCGATCACTGTGACACCGCGCGCCACGTCGATGCCACAGGCACTGACAAACACTCTGTCCATGTAAATGTCGTTCAGCGAAGTGATGGCAGCGTGCCCGACCACCGAAAACGATCCCGCCCATTGCACAAACCCTCCGGTGACAAAGGTCTTCAGGCCAGGGCAATTGCTCAACTCCATCGCGATATTAATCCCGTTCGTGATCACGCGAATGTTGTGCCGGTTTCTGAGATTGCGCGCCACATGAGTCGTCGTGGTGCCAGCGGTAAAGCCCACAGTCTCGTTTTCCTGAATCAGTTCAGCCGCGATCAGCCCGATCCTGCGCTTCTCGGCAGTGCGATGCTGTTCCCGATTCTGAAACAGCGAATCGTAGCGGAAGGGCTCATAGAGCAGCGGCTCCACCAGCGTCACTCCACCGTGGGTTCTCCGCACCAGACTTTTTTCTTCCAGCTTGGCGAGATCCCGTCGCACGCTCGCCGCCGACGCGCCCAGCCGCTTGATCAACTCCTCCAGCGAGACGCTCCCCTCTTTCCGCAACTCTTTCAGGATCTGGTCTGCTCGATTGCCCGCCTTCATCGAATCCCCCGGTCCACCGGCTTCAGCCTCGGCGGAAAACTACCGCACTCCCGAACCGCGAAGTGTACATCAACTTATGCTTGCGCCCCCACGCACTGTGCATAATTAGTGCATATGGAGCACGTAATTGATTGAACTGGCGTGATTCAATCACTTGTTCTTGACAACCCACAGGATTCAGTGCGATAAGTCCTCCCCAGCGCCCATCCGCCGGGCCACCCGACCTCTATATAAGGAGTCAGCTATGAACCCCCCACGTCGCTTCCTTCGAGGCGTAGTCGTCGCTGCCGCTCTCACTTCTCTCTTTTTCTCTACCAACATTCTTGCTCAGAGCACCAATCGCCAGATTGGCACGCAATTCGAAGTAACGGCCGACCCGCTCGTGCAACGACCAGAGGGCAAGCCCTGCGTCGTCCAACTCTTCAGCAACTACACATTTGCATTTTTTTCCGACACCACCCAGACTTTTCAATTCACGCCTCCCTCCAATTGTTCCGGCCCGTTTGAGAAAGTCGTCTTTGAAGCGGATTTCAGCGAGAACGGCGGCGTCCAGTTCGACCGCACCGCGAGCATCTATCTCGCGAACACCAACCTTTATTTCGGAACCACTCCCGAGCCCTTGGCAACTCTCACCAACACCTGGCATGTCGAGCGCGATGTGAGCGACTACGTTGCCCTGATGAACGTTCCGCAGCAAGGCACGATCGTTCTCGGCAATTGCACCACCGACTGCCCTCCGCCCTACAACACTCTTCTCAATGGAGTCTTCACCGTCAACGCCAATCTCCAGTTCTATCCCGCCGGCAAGCATCATTCAGACCGCCACGATCATGGCCAGCAGAACAGGCCGCCCGACGCAGTCCTCCCGCTCGTGCAATCCAGCGGCGGCGGCATCAACTTACCCGCATTCCTGTTCTCACCGACCGACCAGTTCTCCACCACATTCACTCTCCCCACCAACATCGAGCGCGTCTACCTCGACGTCGTCGCCCAGAGCCAGTCCACCGACGAGCAGTGGTACGCCTGCTTCCCCAACGATCTCGCCAACATCAACGAAGTCTACGGATGCGGCAACACCGACTTCCGCGAGACCGAAGTCACCATCGACGGCACGCCCGCCGGCATCTCGCCCGTTTCTCCCTGGGTCTACACCGGATTCCTTCCCGACCAGTGGGTCCCGATGCCCGGCGCCCAGACTCTTCAGTTTGTTCCCTACCGTGTGAATCTGACTCCTTTCGCCAGTCAGTTGAGCGACGGCAATCCGCACACGATATCCCTCAGCGTATTCAACGACGACAGTTACTTCGCCGCGACCGCATCCCTTCTGCTCTTCCTTGATTCCGGCTCGACTCAGGTCACCGGCGCAGTAACGAAGAACACCCTCACCGCCCCGTCTCCCGTCGTCACCGAGAACCTGCAAGGAACCTCCACCGTGACCGGCACGATCGGCGTCACATCCGACCGCCGTTTCACGATTGCGGGTTACGTCAATACCTCCCACGGAAAGGTCGCAACTGCCCTTTCGCAGCACCAGGACTTCTCCAGCACTCAAACCATCGACTTCGACACCGTCAATTTCTCGGTGCTCGATCAAAAAACCTCGGTGCAGAACAACGTGTCGTCGACCACCACAGTTTCGAGTCAAGACAGCACCGTAGTTACTCGTGACGATTTCAGCTTCCCCATCACCGTGGATTTCATTTTCCCCGTCAGCGCTTCCCCCTTCGGCTTCACAGTCGCGACCACGCAGCAGTACCACACCGACGATCAGGTCTGGGAAGGTCGACACTTGGCCTCCTTCAACTCGGTCACCAACTCGGTCAAAGCCAGCGACGTGAGTCCGGCATCGAGTTCGCAAAACTACACCTCCTTCGATTCCGATGGCCAGTTCTACAACTGCCAGATCGCATCGAAGAACAATACCTTGACCAAAGTGACCCGCGGCTGCAACCCCGACCACCACTAGCCAGCCCAGGAATCACTGTCGCAGCTTCATTGGTCGAAGAAGCGAAGGACACGACGCAATCGAGCCGCGAAGCGGCGAAAGAATGCTACCCACGGAGTGAGCCGTGGGTAGCATTGAGGAAATGAGCAAGCCCCGCAGGGGCGGAAGAGACCAGCACGGACTCCGTTCCAGAACCTGGTTTGGACAAATGCGGCCCAAGCCACCGGACTCGGGTCGTCTCCGTGGCTGCAATGCGCACTTCGGACCAAACAAGTCATTAACAAGCAGTATTGTGGCTGAATATTGCTTCTCTCGTCACATAAAATGATCGATATGCGCCAAAACGATCACTTTCTCCTTGACAGTGCTCATCCGGACTAATTACCGTCGCCTGTTGGAAAGCCCTCGAGTGGGACGAATTCGATTCCCCGGCTAAGGCTGCACCCCCCGAAAAGAGGAACATCATGAGAACTCCACTCCCCCGCTACATTGTCGGCATCGTTCTGGCGTCTCTGCTTTGCCTGGCCTCCGCTCTGGCGCAAACCGTCACCGGATCCATCACCGGCCAAGTCACCGATCCCAGCGGCGCCGTCGTGGTCGGCGCCCACGTGACCGCCG
This sequence comes from Candidatus Sulfotelmatobacter sp., assembly GCA_017883385.1. GTDB lineage: Bacteria > Acidobacteriota > Terriglobia > Terriglobales > Acidobacteriaceae > Sulfotelmatobacter. The sequence goes on along the minus strand of JADGNQ010000041.1, from coordinate 34,845 downwards.
ACAACGTCGCCACCGGAGTCAAGACCGTCGCGCAAAGCAATGCCTCCGGCGTCTATACCATTCGGTTCCTCCCCATCGGCACCTACACCGTCGCCATCGATGCAGCCGGATTCAGCACCCAGAAGATCCCCGCATTCGCACTCGAGATCGACCAGACCGCCAAGATCGACGGCCACCTGGCTATCGGCGCCACCACCACCGTCGTAGTCTCCGAGGATTTTCATCCCATCCTCAACACCACCGACTCCACGTTGGGAAATACGCTCTCGACCAACGAGATCGCAAACGTCCCGCTGAATGGCCGAAATTTTTCTGCGCTCACCCTCTTCCAGCCCGGCGCCGTCGGTACAGACCCAACCGGGATGAGTGGCAACAACGCGATTGAGCGCAATACCTACAACAGCGGCGTTGCGGCGATCAACGGCAACCGCGAACAGGCCAACAACTACACGATTGAAGGTGCCGATAACAACGAGCCGCAGAACAATCTCATCGGCTATAACCCCGCGCCCGACGCCATTGGGGAAGTTCGCGTCGTCTCTGGTAACGCGAATGCAACCTATGGAAACGCCAACGGCGGCGCGATCGTTACCGTTCTGAAGTCGGGCACCAACAACTTCCACGGGTCGCTCTATGACTTGCTGCAAAACCAAAAGCTGGACGCCAACTCTTGGGCTAACGGCCGCTCCACACCTGCCATCCCCAAGAATTCGTACACGCAGAATATTTTCGGTGGGACGATTGGCGGGCCTATCTTCAAGAACAAACTCTTCTTCTTCGCCGACTACGAAGGCATTCGCCACCACCAGGGTGGCATGAGTACCGCCAACGTCCTCACGCAAGCGATGCGCAATGGTGACTTTTCGGCGCTGCTGACCGACGCTGCCACTCCAATTCAGCTCTATGACACGCAGAACAACTTCGCCCCGTACGCCAACAACCAAAATGTGCCGGTCGTGAACCCAGTAGCCGTATACCTCTTTGCGCATCCAGAACTCTATCCATTGCCCAACCGGCCCCCGCAATCCGTCGACAACGGAGGAGATGGACTGATCCAGGGAGATTTCGTTGGGCCGCAGTCCAGCTTCGTGTCCAACAATCAGGAAGATTTCAAGGTGGATTGGACGCCGGACAATGTCAATAAAGTGACCGGCTTCTATTCTCAGGGCAAAGGCAGTGATCGTACGACCGCCATCATCCCGGTTGAATTCCCAAATCTCAACAGCTATCCGACAAAGATTGCCGGCGCCAGTTGGGTGCGTACCTTCTCGCCTACAATCGTGAATGAAGCGCGTTTGGGTTTTACGCGCGTGCGCTGGAATAACGGCGTTCCCACCGACCCATCCGGCCTCTTTGGTTTTACCGGCGACCAAAAAGTCGGTATCCCGTTCGGCACTCAGAAGTACGTTGGGTTCACGGGGCAAAGCATCAGTGGCGCCAGCTATCTCGGGACAAACGCGAATCCGCAGGTGTTTATCGACAATACATTCAACTACGAAGACAACCTAACCTGGCAGCGAGGCCGCCACTTCCTCTCCATTGGCGGACAGGCGACACGTTATCAGCAGAACTACCTCAACGCTGGCAATGTCGGATTCCTCGGGCAGTTCAGTTATAACGGCCAATTCACAGGTCTGCCCGGCGGCTCAGGATACGCCGCCGCAGATTTTGCCCTTGGCCTGATTCAGAACGTCCAACTGGCCTCCCCGCTCGGCTGGGTGGGCAACCGACAGTGGCGCTCTGCAATCTACTTCCAGGACGATTTCAAGCTCAACGCGAAGCTCACACTCAACCTGGGATTGCGCTACGAACTCGATCAACCGTGGTATGAACAGAACAACAAAACCGCCAACGTTCTCCCTGACGGCACTGTGGAATACGCCGGCCACGTTCCCGACGGAGCTATCGCAGGAGCGGCAGTTTGTCCGCAGCGTGCGTGCTACAACGCCAACCACAAGCAGATCATGCCGCGAGTCGGTTTCGCCTACCAGGCGATGCCTAAACTTGTGATCCGCGGTGGCTACGGAGCGAGCAGTTTCTTCGAGGGCTACTCTTTCAACCAACGCCTGACTTCCAGTCCTCCGTTCTCCCTGGCTATCAACAGCAATGCCATCACGCCTTTGGGAACCTCTGGGGGAACGCCCTTTAACGTTACAGACGCGTTCAGTCAGCCGCTTGGGATTAACAATTCCCTGTATTCGGTGTGGCCACAGGACGTGCAGCCCGCCTACATCCACCAATTCACGCTCATGACTGAATATGCTCTTACCAATCAACTGTCTCTGAGCGCCGGGTATCACGGCCAGGTCGGGCATCACTTGGCGGACTATCGCAACGGCAACCAGCTTACGACCGCACAAGCGGCGGATTCTGGAGGGTGCAGTTCAACCATGCCGGCAGCTGATCTGCCCCCCTACTATGCCCTGGTGGGATGTGGTCCAATCCTGATCACCGAATCGCAAGCCAGGATGACCTACAACGCTGCCCAGTTCACCTTACGCCAGCGGACGCACCATGGCTTGGAATATACCCTGAACTACACCTATGGAAAATCGCTGACTGACTCGTCCGGGAACTATGCAGTGTCTGGCACTAGTTTCAATGGCGCATCGCATCAGGACGGTTTCAACATCAACTCCGACTATGGTCCGTCTGGGATGGACGTTCGCCATAGCTTGAACTTCGTTGGCGTGTACGAACTTCCATTCGGCCACGGCAAGACCTATGGCGCAAATTCGAACCGCGTGGTGGATGCCGCGCTTGGCGGATGGAAGATCGCAACCTCCGCCATCCTCTACTCAGGATTCCCCGTCACTATCTTCGGACCCGGCAACAGCAACACGAACAGCTGGGGCTTCAGCCGGGCTAATCAGTACCGCCACATGACCATTCGGAATCGTTCTCTCGCCAACTGGTGGGGAACTGATCCCTCGGCGCAGCCCTGCACCACCGCCGCGGGCGTAGACAACGGCATCTGTGCCTACGGAGAGTCAGGAGATTTCACTTTCGGCTCGGCGCACAATAGCACGGAACGCGCCCCCGCTTACCGCAGTGTCGACATGTCCTTCTTCAAGGACTTCCACCTATTCGGCGAGCAGCACGTGGTTGGCTTCCGAGCTGACCTGTTCAACGCCTTCAACATCGCCAGTTACGGAAACCCCGACAACAGCATCACGGATTCCAACTTTGGCGCGATCAGCAGTGTCCGTTCGCAGGAGCGGCGCATACAGCTTGGTTTGCATTACGCTTTTTAGGCCCGATCTATCCTCCCCCAGGGAGTCTGTCGTGAGGTTGACTTGTGGCAGACTCCCCGCTTTCCACGGGCCGTTTCGGAAGAGGGCTGCGCGGACTTCAATGTGTGGCCTTCAAAACGGAAACATCGAACAGAACATGAGCCACCATCACCACCGAACTAGGCAATCGATGCTCCCGTGCGCTAATCTTGCGACGCCGTAAATCAAACCATGACCGACCAGGTGCTCATTGAAATATGCGTCGACTCAGTTGCGTCCGCCGTTGCTGCGGAGCGCGGCGGCGCTGGACGTGTCGAGCTGTGCAGTAGCCTAATTGAGGGCGGCGTCACTCCCAGCGCCGGATTGATCGAAGCCGTCCGCGACAAAATCTCCATCGGCCTGCAAGTCATCATTCGCCCCCGCGGCGGCGATTTCTGCTACACCGAAGAAGAACTCGACGTCATGCGCCGCGACATAGTCGTCGCCAAGAACCTGCGCGCCGACGGCGTCGTTCTTGGCATCCTCGATGCCGACGGCAACGTGAACGTCGACCGCACCCGCGAGCTAGTCGATCTGGCCCGCCCTCTCAACGTCACCTTCCATCGCGCTTTCGATATGTCCGCGGATCTCTCTCGGGCCTTGGACGACGTCTGCTCCACCGGCGCCGACCGCCTTCTCACCTCCGGCGGCGAGCAAACCTGCCTGCAAGGCTCCGACGCCATCGCGCAACTCGCCAGGGCCGCTCGCGGCCGCATCACCATCATGGCCGGCGGCGGCATCGGACACAACGACGCTGCCCCCATCATCGAGCGCACCGGCGTGAGCGAAATCCACGTCGGACTCAGCAGCCCCGTCGCCAGCCCCATGCTCCACCGCAACCCCCGCGTATCCATGGGCAAAGCCCCCGGCCGCGAGTACCACCGCATGCAAGTCCTCGAAGAAAATGTCCGCAAACTGCTGCGGGCCATATCCCTAGCCAAGACGTAAGGCTTCCAGAAAGCCACAAACAGTCGTGCAGGAACAGCCAGGCAATACCCATGTGGGGACAGCCGCCTTCGGCTGTCCGTTCGGGCGAAGCTCGATCGAGCGGATCCAGCCGCGAAGCGGCGACAGAGTGCAGCCCACAGCCTGCCCTGAGCTTGCCGAAGGGACGTAAGTCGTGCGTTCGTCGCGAAAGATGACCTAGCCCCGGAGGGCCGAAAGAACCTCTGCGAAACAAGCTCCGCCCGGGAACCACAGGTTCTTCAGGCACGCCTCCACAATCCCGCTTCGCCCCCAAATCATACCCGCCTGTGATCCTAATCACAGACCCATCCCCCATCCCCCGGCAGAATCACTTGCAAACCTTTTGCGCCAAAACGAAGGAGATCCTATGGCGACTGCAACCCCCGTCCAGCCAGAACTATTGCGGACCTTGCCCTCCGACGCCGCCCGTCAGCTCCTCTGGGGATTCGCCGACCGCTACGACCTCCAGATGCTGGTGCAGTCCGCCCGAGCCGTCGCCCGCGGCCCCGTCGCGCGTCTCGTCGCCAACGGCGGACGCAACTCCCACGAGTGGACGCCCGCCAAAGCTGAAATGCTCGAAGCCTTCGACTCCTCCGGCATCACCGCTGTCTTTATGGACCCAGAAGAAGGCGGCCTCTTCGCCGGTCCTAAGAATCTCGTGCTCGCGCTGGTCGCCTTCGAACTGGCCTGGGTCGACGGCGGTGCCGCCACCGCCAGTCTCGCCGGATGTCTCGCGCTGGCTCCCATTCACGAGCGCGGCACCCCCGAGCAGCAGCGCCACTACATGCGCCTGGCCGCTCCGCCACAGCCCGGCGAAGACCGCAAGCCCTGGCGCGGCGCCTTCTGCCTGACCGAACCCATCCCCTACGTCGGTGTCGATACCGGCATGCTCAACGGCAAGATTCGAATCGTCGAATGGAAACCCGGCGAAGAGCCGATGCTGCAAGTCGAAAAGCGCGGACGCTTCATCACCAACATCGGCTTCGCGAATTTCGTCACCGCCGCCGTCGATTCCGGCGACGACCGCATCAAGGGCAGTTGCATGGTGATCCTCGAAGAAGACGATCCCGGCATTTTCGATCGCGGCACGCCCACGCGAAAAATGGTTCACCAGCTTTCCTCCACCGGCGATCCCATTTTCAACCTGCGCATTCCCGCCAGCCGAATCGTCGGCGGATACGACATCAAGGACGGCGTTCTGGTCCCGCGCCACACCCACAGCGAAGTCATCGAAGCGGTCTTCCGCCGCACCCGCGTTACCGTTGGCGTCATGACCGCCGCCAAACTCCTTTCCGCCGTCGAGCCCGTCATTCGCTACCAGCGCGGACGTTTTCGCGGCGCCGAAACCGCCACCCCCGGATCAGTCCGCTATGAACTCGGCCTCCAGGCGCGCGAAGATTCCCTTCATCGCCTCACCGATGTATGGGCCACGGGCGAAGCCAGCGCGTCCTTAGCCTTCGCCGCCGCGCGCACCTTCGATGAACTCGATCCCCTGGAAAAGGAAATCGAGAAGCTGTATGCCGAGCGCGGCATCATGGGAGGACGAGCCAAAGCAAAGCTCTTGCGCGAAGCCGCAGATCAGGCGGCCGCTCTGGTTCAACTGTCACCAGCTGATGCCCGCAAGCAACCCCAGAACTCCGACCTGCTCCTCCGTTTCGTGATGCTCGATTCACTCGCGGATGTTCTCTGCCCAGCCGCAAAGCTCTGGAATACCGGATGGGGCGCGCAGATGATGCGCGAAGCCGTCAGCCTGATGGGCGGCTACGGCATCACCGAAGACTGCCCCGGCTTCCTCGGCAATAAGTGGATGGACGCACAACTCGAAGCCACATACGAAGGTCCAGAAGCCGTGCAGCGCCGTCAACTTTCAGTGACGATGACCCAACCTTTGTTCCTCGCGCAGCTGCGCAGCTGGGTTCGTGAGATGCGTGAAATCGCCTCTGAACATCCCGGCACCGGAGCCTGCGCCTTGGCCACAGCCATGACCATGTGGCTGTGGACACTCGATCATCTGCAACACAGCAAAGATGCCGATGGTGGCAAGCTCTATCAGAGCGCGCGCCAGGGTGTGACGTTCCCTCTCGCCGACGCGCTGTGCTGGCTCATGGCCGCCCGCTGCCAGATTCTCGATGTGCTGCGGTTGCAACGCCAGGGCGCGGAAGACGCGTCAGTATCCGAGGGCTTGCCCGGCCTCGTCAACTTCCTCACCGACCTCTGCCACGTGCAGTCGGCTCGCGCCAGCGGCGAAGTAGCGCGCATCTGCGCGGAACTCGTGTTTGGATACGATCGCCATCCTGCATGGGACGAACAAGGAACCCGCGGGTGCTGGCACAAGGATGAATTGGACACGCTCGAGGGTCTCATTCCCGGCATCAACTCCTACGCTCTCGACGTTGTTGGAAGCGATGGCTCCCATCCCAAGAAGGCCGGCCCCTGCGTGAGTTGCCATACCGCGGGTCCATTCCTCTCTCTACATACGAAACTCGACGCCTGCCTGACCGGATCTCGCTTGGCCAAAGATCGCGCCGCCGAGGCCATCTCGAAGCTCATGATTCCCGAGGCGCTGGACTATCCCGCATGAGCGCCTCCGCTCCAGCCTCGCCCGTCGTCGAGCGCCAGCAGATGTCCGTCGACATCGCGGGCGTCGGCTTCGGCCCCGCTATGGGCGGATTCCTGAACACGCTCGCGCGCAATCTCCTGAACGAAGACGGCACACCGCGTTTGGTAAGCTCGGTATCGCCGGGCATGCCGCTGCAAGTCATCTGCTACGAACGCGCCGATGGCCTCGGATTCGGCGTCTCCGGCGCCGTCACAAGAGCACGCGGAATCCGCGCCAGTTTTTCCGGTGTCGACCTCGCGCAAATTCCCATGGCCGTTCCGGTTGCGACAGAGAGACTTGTCTACCTGCTCGATCCCGTCGGAGCCAGTCGCCGTTCCCTCGCATTCCGCATTAAAGACCGCTTGCTCCGCGCCCTCGGTCCCATCGTGCGCTTGCGCGACCACGCGGTCGAACTCCCCTTCACTCCGCCCTTCCTGCGCAAACATGACGGCATGATTCTCTCGCTCGGACAATTCAATCAATGGGTCAGCGAACAGATCACAAGCTCCGGAGTCGTGCAGATATGGCCCGGAATGCCCGTGAGCGACCCGCTTATCGAAGCCGACGCCGTCACTGGAATTCGCCTCTCAGATCAAGGTGTCGCTCTCGATGGCGCGCCCGGCGACGGGTTCATGCCCGGCATGGACGTCCGCGCCGCGCTCACTGTCGTCGCCGACGGCCCCGTAGGCGCCGTCGGTCGCCAGATCGATTCACACTTCGGCCTGCCCGAAGGTCACCACCAGCGCGAGTGGGCTCTCGGCATGAAGATGGTGGTCGAGTTGCGCGAAGACTCCGGCCTGCAACCCGGAACCGTCCTGCACACAATCGGATTTCCCGAACCCGAGATTTTCGGCTTCCTCTATGTGCATCCCGACCGCCTGGCGTCCGTCGGAATCTTTATTCCTTCGTGGCTCCGCAGCCCGGTCCGCACCGCGTATCGTTACTTGCAGCACTTCATGCTTCATCCTTATATATGGCGCTATCTGCAAGGCGGCACGCTCAAATCCTGGGGCGCAAAGTCTTTACAGGAATCAGGCCGCCACGGCGAGCCTTTCCTTGCCGGAAACGGCTACGCGCGCATCGGCGAGGGCTCCGGCAGCACGAACGTACTCACCGGTTCGGGCGTAGACGAAGCTTGGACCACGGGCACGCAACTCGCAGAAGCCGTCATCGAGTTGCTGGAACAGAAGAAGCCTTTCACAAAAGAAAATCTCGAACAAACCTACGTCCGTCGTCGCCGCGCAAGCTGGGTCGACAAAGAATCAAAAATCGCCGCCGACTCCCGCAACGGATTTCAACACGGAGTAGTTCGCGGCCTGCTCGGCACGGCCCTCGCCGGATTCACGCGCGGAGCCCTCTCCTTCCCCGCACCGAAGTCCGCCCAGACATCCACGTCAACCATGGAAGCGCTCTATGGATCGCGCATACCTCCCGCCGAACTTAAACAACTTCAGCAAGACTGCGCCGCGCACGGCACCGCGCTCCACGACCGCATCATGGACCGCTGCGGCTGGCCGCAGATTCCATTCGATGGCCAGCTATTGATCTCGCACCAGGATGCCCTTCTGATGGGCGGCAGTGTCCAGGCCCCACCGGCCTATGCCAATCACGTTGTCTTCACCCGTCCCCAGCTCTGCCAGAATTGCGAACCAAAGCTATGCATCGAAATGTGTTCCGGCCAGGCCATCACGCGTGGCGAAAATGGCGTACCGGCATTCGATCGCGAGAAGTGCGTCTACTGCGGCGCGTGCCTGTGGAACTGCAACGCCGCCAATGAAAAAGAAGGGAACATAAATTTCCGCGCCGGAGCAGGCGGCCTTCACTCCGCTCTGAACTGACGGATTTAAAGTATTTCCTCAGTGTCCTCCGTGGTTCAAGCCTTACCTAACCACGACCAACACGAAGACACAAGCGCGGAAGAACAAGGAAAACAGCATGAGCAACGCCTATCACATTGTCGTATGCGCAGGTGTAGTACCCGATCCGCTGCAAACGTTAGAGCCAATCACACCCGCGACCGTCCCGGCCCTCAAGAACGAAATGATGCTCCCTGCGGTCCTCGACCCCTGGGCTGCCCACGCGCTCTACGAAGCCGCGAACCTGGCCGCACACGCCGCCGGCAGCAAGGTCTGGCTGGTCAGCGCAGCCCCCAAGGCGAAGCTGCAGCAAGTCATGATGAACGTGGCACAAAAGGCGAGCTTCGAACTCGTTCCCATCGACTCTCCCGCAAGTGGTTTCGCCGATGCGCACGCCGTCGCCGCACTGTTAGCGACCGTAATTCAATCCATTCCTGCTCTCGACCGCTCTCGCCTGCTGCTCTTTGGAGGCTGGGAGTCCGCCTCGCGCGGCGCCGGAGTGACCATGCAACTAGTCGCCGAACAACTCGGCGTCGTCGATCAATTCCAGGGTGTCGATCAGCTCACCGTTCAGCCCGACGGCTCGTTCGAAATCCTCGAACGCATCGAAGGCGGACGCCATCTGGTCTCTACTTGTCAGGGCCCGCCAGCGTTACTAGGATGGGCGACTGGCAATCTGCCTGAGCCAAGAAACAATCCGCAGATCGGAATGGCAAACATGCGCACCATCATGCCCGCGCTGCAAAGGGCGAAAGCCGGACCGCTGCCGCAAGACGCGATCCGCTACCTGAGCGTGACGCCTCCCAAGCAGCAACGCCAGACTCGCATCGTCAAAGATCGCTCACCCGATGAAATTGCCGCCGAGCTTCTAGAGTGGATCGTTCAAGATTAGTAGTCGTCTGATGAATAGTTTTGAAAGAGCAACGCATCCAGATCTACATAAGACTGTCGCTCGGCCTTGGCTTTGAAAGAGCGCGGCTTCAGCCGCGCCGTAGGCGTACAGAATAGATGGCGGCTTTAGCCGCCGAGGAAATCTCACCCTCGCTGACGAAAGCTCAGGAAACACGATGCTGTTGTGGAACAAACCGAAATCCAGCCGCGAAGCGGCGATATGTGAAAGCCCGGCACGGAAGTGCCGGGTAAGAGCGAAAAAGACCTACGAGTCCCGTAGGGACGTCACCCACTCTCGCCATTCACGAAACTCGTGCCCAATACAACGCAACTCAACGATGCCGAATTCTCTGAGGAACCCATGTCACCCACCATTCTCTTTCTCGCGCACGTAGACGAATCCGGAACAACTCTGCCCAAAGCAGCCTACGAGGCCTTGGGCGCCGCGCTCAAAGCCGCAGCGCAACTCGGCAGCACCCTGACCATCGGCCTCATCGGAGAGACCATTCAAGACGCCGCCGACTCCGTAGCCTCGACCGGCGCGCGAATTCTCGGAATCTCCGGTGCCGATTTCGCCCATCCCCGTTATGCCAGCGACGCCGCGGCCATTCATGCAATCTGCGAAGCGGCGAAGCCGCAAATCGTCATCGCTCCCGGCACCTCGCGATTCCTGCGCGTACTGCCCGGAGTAGCGCAGCGTTTGCGAGCCCCCGTCGACACACACCTCACTTCAATCGACATGATTGACGGCGTGCTATCAGCCAAGCGATGGTTCTACAAGCAGCGCCTCGAAGCAGTTATCCAACGGAATGCCCGCCCTTGGATTCTCCTCCTCGACTCCGGCTGCCACCAACCCTGGACCGGAGCGCCAACCACCGCACAAATCCACGCCCTCGAAGTGACACTCCCCGCAAACGCCAAACGCACCGCGTTTGCCGGAATTCGAATCCCCAACAGCGACGCACAAACGATCCGTCCCGATGCCAAACTTCTTTTTGTCGCCGGCGCCGGATGGAGCAAGAAACAAGCCGACGGCACAACTCACCTGCCCGAAGCCGAAACCGCGATTCTGGAATTCCTGCAAAACTCCGGAGCATCCCTCGGCGGAAGCAAATCGCTGGTCGATCAGTCCGGAGAGAATCAGGCAGTCCTGCGCTTCATGACGCATCTCAATCAGGTCGGCCAGACTGGATCAACGCCCCGCCATCCCAAGGGTCTCTCCACCTGTTGCCACGGCGAAGAACCGCACGTGGTTGGCTGGCGTTTCATCAACGAGCGCTGCGCCATCAACCTCGATCCCAATTGCGGATGGGCCCGCGGCAAAGCCGACGTCCTCTATGTTGCCGACGCATTCCAGGTCATCGCAAAACTAACTTCTCTTCTCGGTGCTAGGACAACTCGAAAGGAAGCCCCCGTGCCCGTCCCTGCCGTCTAGCGAATCACCGCGCCCAAAATCGGACCTGTCAGTTTCGACGCGACATAGTCCGCCTGCCCTACGGAAAGCTATTCAAATTGTTTCTTATAGGCCTTCACGTGATGGGGAAACAGTTCAGCGTAGGGTGGATTGGTGACACCGTTAAGGTAAATTTCGATTCCCACTTCGCCGAGTTCCGGGCTGTAGTCGATGATTTGAACATTCCCACACTCGATTGGCAGGCCTCCCGCCTCCCCGACCGTGAGTGACGGAATTGATACCCAGCGTTCTCGATGCTTTATGCAATAACGCTGGATTGAAGCGTAGGCGGGAGAGGGCACGAACCGACCACACGCTACCCCCATTGGTGGATCGCCTCGTTCAAGTTCAGAGAACCCTATAATCTCACTCCCGAGTTTGACCTCGAAGCGCATACGAGCGGATCGAATCCTGTGCAGACTGCATCCATGCTAACTTCACTCACAACCCGGTCAATTAGCACTATTGGCGACCGTCTCCCACCTTCGAGCCATTGTCAAGCCTTAACCGCCAACCTTACATTTGGACAATTCCCCTGCAGAAAGTTGCGCATGCACAAAGCCGCCATCGATCAAACCGAAAGCTACCGACCTGGAGACGAGGTCCATGTTACTGGCCTCTACAGAGTCACGCACGATCCGGCGCACACCGGAGTGCATGAAGTGCTTTGCGTGAAGGGGAGAATTTTCCCGCCGTGCAGGGGCTGCGATCATCCCCGGTTTGTGCTGGTCCGCGCCGGGTGTCGCATCGAAGATCACGAACATTTCGCGCTGCATATCAAGTAGTCTTCGCTCGTCTGAGATCAAGTATTCTCTCTTCTGATTCCACACCCGCAAGCCTCATCCGTCCTCAGACCCCGGCCAGCGGACGGGAGACGCAGAAATGTCCCCCGATGACATTCCCAACAACACAGTAGCTCGGGCTCGGAGGTGGACATCGGACCACCGACTTTCCTTGCTTAGAGGATTTCACATAGTGCAACCGGAAGCGGTGATCGTGGTCACCGACGAAGCGGGATGAGCGGCCAAGACTCAGTGCGGGGATTTGAAGATCATCGTCGCTTTCACTCTGGGAACGAATGGAAAGTGGTCGGAGAAAGTGCTGCACAACTTCACCAACGGCACGGACGGATAGCGTCCTCTCTGCGGTCTGGTCGGGGACGCATCGGGCAACCTCTACGGCACAACTCAACTCGGGGGCGCCAGCAGTTTGGGAACAGTATTCGAAATCGCACCTTAGACGGTCGATCACTCCAAGAAGACAGGCGGCCTTGGATTGCTCCGAGGCCGCCCCTACATCTTTTGGAATATCGCGGGAATATCGCGAATGACGGAAGCCAATGATTCCAGCTACGATGAATTCATTGCGCAACCCGCTCCGCGACCCACAGCCACGCTCGTCGTCCGTGGCTCACTACCGCTTCCGCTTCCCCATAGCCTGCGAGCCGATTTAAGACCGTGGTCACCGACGCCAGCGGCTCTTGGTGGTGCGTCAGCAGAAGTGGCATCGTCTCCTGAATTTTTTGGCAGACGTCGCGGGCGCCCATCGGTCGCGCCGCTTCAAGCAGGACCTTTCGGCAAGCGTTCGTGAAACCCGTCTGGCGTTTCTGGTTCCTGGGTTCCCCAACCAGTTCGAGCAGTTCCTCGCCTAGAACGCTGTTGCCGAACAGATTTGCCAACCCGGCGATCGTCTGCTTCAGCGTGCCGATCCGCTTCATCAGCTCCGCACGCTGCTCCAGTAGTTGGAGCAGTTCTCCGTGCGCCTGCTTCACCACCTGCTTGACATGGGTGTCTTGTTCGCCGCCCAACGAACTGATGAGGCCGCCCCCAGACTCGTCTCCCATGCCATGCCTCCCCGCCACGGTTCCAAACAAGTGTTCCTCCCTTTGCGGCGACACATCAGCCGCTCGACGACCATGTCCGATCCGTCCGTCTAGCTATGTATTTCTTGAATCGGACAATTTGTTTCATTTGACGAGGCCATTTCGATCTGTGCGGTGTTTCGGACACCAAAGGCGAGGAGCAAACAGGCTTTTTCGGCCAGGAGGGATATTTCTCGAACCGGGCAGTTTGTGTCAGAGCATGAAATAAATAAGTTTAGCCGTGTCCCCTTGAAGGCTGTCATTCTGTGATGCCAAAATAGGCCACCTCAAATGCCTGACCTACACTCCCTATCGCTCTCCGACGAAGCCTTGGTGAGTTGTATCGGCACGGGCTGTTCCGAGTGTTTCGCCGCTCTGTTTCAACGCTATTGCCGACAAGTGTTTTCTGTTTCGTTCAAGATTCTCCGTGACCGCCCGGAAGCAGAAGATCTTCTGCAGGAGGTGTTTCTGGCGATCTATCTGCAGCGGGAGAAATTCGATCCGTCTCGGGGTTCGGTGAAGACCTGGATCCTGCAGTTTGCTTATTTCAAATCGTTGCTCCGCCGCCGCTATCTGCGCATCCGGAACTTTTATACCCAGGAAGAACTGGTCGAGTCGCACGAGTTCCGGAGAAGGTCGCCTTCAGAGCTGGTTGGCCTGAGTTCCGCCGAATGGACGCGTTTTGTCGAATGCGGCATCGCCGCCCTCAACCCAAAACAGCGCCAGATTCTGGAGTTGGTGCATTTCGAAGGCTACACACTGTCGGAAACTTCTGAAATCGTAAGAGAAACTCTGACCAATACAAGAAATTACTACTATAGGGGCCTCAAGGCTCTAAGAACTTTCCTGCAAGTGCGTTCTCAAGCGAAGCCGGCACGCGAGCGTCTGGGCTTGCCCAAGGATGGAGCGTTGCGCTTTGAGCCCTGATCACATGAATGACGAAAGGTTCGAACAGCTTTGCGCTTTGGCCGCAATCGGAGAAGTGTCTGCGGCTGAGTTCGCCGAACTCAATGAACACCTGGATGGCTGTAGTGATTGCCAGGAGATCTATGCAGATTTCCGCCGCATCGCCTCCAATGAACTTGGAGCCGTCGCTACAGGAAGGTGGAGTGCCGGCGATACTGCTACCGATTTGGATGAACCAGTCCTTTTGGCCCGGGTACTCGAACGAGCCCAGGCGGAAACCGCTGTCGGCACCAGGCCCACGGATTTCACTCCAAATCACGAGCCAACTCCCCGGCCAGCTCTGTTTGGGCTTTGGACCCTGCTGCGCAGCCCGATTCTCACCACAGCATCCCTGGCCCTCTTGATCTGTGCGGCGGTCGGTATCGGCGCCTACCGCCTTAGGGACCAACAACTCTCCCCGGCAATCGCCCAACTCAGTTCCGAGCTGAGCCAACGCGAGAGCGAAGTCAACAAAGCCGGGGCGCAGGCCAACTCCGCTTCCGCAATGCTGCAGCAGAACCAGTCTGAACGGGAGACTCTGCAGCAATCGCTGGCGGAAGCCCGCAAGAACTACTCCGAAATGTTGAACCGGGACAAAGCTCTGGAGACAGAGCTTGCTGCCACCAAAGAGCAACTGGAGCGGAAGGGCAACGAATTGCGCGAGGCCACCATGGCCGCACAGCAATCGGCCGGCTCCTTGCATGAACTCCAGACCCAACTGAACGCGGCTGTCGCGCGAACCACAGCGCAGGAGAACCTGGTAGACCAACTGCAACGCAAACTGCGCCGGTCAGAAGAAGTTGCCACGGCAACCGAACTACCCATTCAGGATGGCGACGCTAAGGAGATTTTCGGCGCCCGCGACCTGCACATTGTCGATGTCTATGACGTGGACGCCACCGGCCGAACAAAGCGCGGCTTCGGGCGCGTCTATTTCGTGGAAAAGAAGCTTCTCCTCTTCTACGCGTTCGACCTGCAGGACAAACAACGCCAGCGCGTCGCTGCCGCCTTCCAGGCTTGGGGATACCGGCAAGGAAATGAAAGCAAGCCCCAGAATCTGGGACTGTTCTTGATGGACGATCCCACGGCCAGTCGCTGGGTCCTGAAGGTTAACAACGCGAGTGTGCTGGAGCGCATCGATGCCGTGTTCGTGACTCTGGAACCACCCAACGGCAGTCCCTCTCCCCGGGGCCGCAAGTTGCTCTACGCCAATCTGGGTGGTCCGCCCAACCATCCCTGAGTTTAGATCGTCCGAGTTTGGATCGTCGAGTAGGATCATCCCTTTTCGCACTTTGACCATGAACGACTTCTCGGCTCGCGCTCACCCAAACTCGACTCGCAAGATTCGTACGCGCGACCTTCATCGCCGGTTGCATATCTCCTGGACAATCCTCCTGAGCCTGCTGGTGCTGAGCACGCGGGGCTACGCAGATTCGAATGCGACCGTCACCGGGCTGGTCACCGATTCTTCTGGACGCGCCCTGGCAGGGGTTAGCCTCGTTTTCACCAACGTCAACAGCGGCGTTGGACGAGCAACCGAGACCAATCGCGAGGGCATCTACCGTCTGCCAGGGTTACTCCCGGGCATATACCGCGCCAACCTTACCAAAGATGGATTTAGCAGCATCGTCAAGGGCGGCATCGAGGTCCACGTCCAGGACGAACTCTCGATCAACTTCTCGTTACGCGCCGGATCCGTGTTTGAGAGCATCACCGTCGAAGAGGGCGCACCGCTGCTGAGCACTGAATCCGCGGCCGTAAGCACGGTTGTCGACCGCCAGTTCGCCGACAATCTTCCCCTCAACGGACGCAGCTTTCAGACCCTGATCGACCTCACCCCCAGTGTTGTTCTGACGGTGAGTTCTCAGTCCGACTCTGGCCAGTTCAGCATCAACGGACAGCGCGCGGATGCCAACTACTGGACGGTGGATGGGGTCAGCGCCAACACCGGAATCAGTGCCACCGGTGTGATCGGCAACGGTGCCGGCGGAGGCCTTCCTGTGTTTACTGCGCAAGGCGGCACCAACAGTATGGTCTCTCTCGATGCTATGCGCGAGTTCCGTATAGAAGCCTCCTCGTCGTCCCCCGAATTCGGCCGCACGCCAGGCGCGCAAATTTCCATCGTGACCCGCTCCGGCACCAACCTCTTCCACGGATCCTTATTCGATTACTTCCGCAACGACGTCCTCGACGCTAATGATTGGTTCGCCCACCAAGCCGGTTTGCCCAAGCCCGAAGAACGCCAGAATGATTTCGGAGGCACCGTCGGTGGCCCAATTGTGAAAGGACGCACGTTCTTCTTCTTTTCCTTCGAGGGGCTTCGTCTTCGCTTGCCGCTCGCCGTGCTTTCTGCGGTGCCCGACGATGCAACGGTTGTGGGTGGCCTCCATTCCCGAGAAACCGCCGTCCCCCAGATGCGACCTTATCTCGACGCGTCCCCCCTGCCGAATGGGCCGGAAATCTTCGCGTTGTGTGATCCTGCCAGCGATCCTTCTTGTCCCCCCTCGGGCCGGAAAGCCAGCGGTGCCGCGTACTTCAATGCTTCGTATTCCGATCGCTCATCTCTCGACGCCTACAGCCTTCGTATTGACCACACCCTATCGAAAGCCCTGAATGTTTTTGGCAGATATAGCTATTCGCCCTCGGAATTGGTGCAGCGTGAGCCATCTGCCATGAGTACGATTTCCCCCTCGGAGTTCACGACCCAATCCTCCACCTTCGGCGCGACATGGTCGCGGTCCCCCGCTCTGTCCAATGACCTGAGGTTTAACTACAGCCGAACTGCCGCTTCGAGTTCGTTTTCTCTCGACCGGTTCGGCGGGGCGGTTCCGTTTCCCGCCTTTGCCTCAAGCGACCCGCTGAGCCATCCGGGAAGCCAGTTGATTCTTGAGACCTTAAGTCCCTCGATGGCTCTGGCCCAGGGCATCGACCAGCAGAACCTCCAGCGGCAACTCAATCTGGTCGACACCGTATCGATTCAAACTGGGCGACACAGCCTTAGGCTTGGGATGGATGTCCGCCGTCTCACGCCGCGTTTGGATCCTAACCCGTACTTGCAGGAGATGTTCTTTTATGACGTGCCATCTTTCGCCGCGGGCAACGCGTTTTTTGGCCGAGTCGAATCGCATGCGCAAGGAACCCTGTTGTTCAAGAATCTCGGGATCTTCGTGCACGACAGGTTTCAGATCATTCCCCGGTTGACGTTGAATTATGGTGTGCGATGGGAAGTCGATGGCGCACCCAAGTCGCTTGATGGTCCGGCAATCATAGCGGTGACGGGCTTCAACCTTAAAGACCTGTCGCAATTGGATCTGGCGACCGCCGGCACGCCGCCGTTCAGAACCACCTACGGAAACCTCGCGCCCCGTGTGGGCGTCGCCTACGAAATCGGGCAACGACAACAATTCCAGACCGTGATACGTGGTGGCGCCGGAGTCTTCTTTGACCTCGCGACACAGGAAGTCGGTAACAGCATTGGCGTCAGCGACTACCCATTCGGTGCTACAAAGTACCTGTTTAACAGTCCCTTCCCTCTGGATTCCACTTCTGCTTTTCCGCCTTCGATCAGTACGTTGGGTCTGGCCGACGGACGCTTGTCGGCCTTTGATCCGGGTCTGAAACTACCCTATACCGTTGAGTGGAACCTGGCCGTGGAACAAGCTCTTGGACAGGAGCAGACCATCTCTGCGACGTACGCAGGCGCCGACGGCAAACGCCTGATTCAGACCGCGTTGCTTTTCTTCATCAACCCCAGATTCCGCCAGGCAAGTCTCGTAACGAACACCGCCAGCTCCAACTATCACGCCCTCGAACTCCAATTCAACCGGCGCTTGAACCACGGGATTCAGGCGCTTGCTTCGTATACATGGTCGCACTCCATCGACGACGCTTCCGCCGGTTCGGCCTTCGGAAATGCCGCCAATGCACTGGTCCCCGGCCCCATGGCAAACGCGAACCGGGGTGCGTCCGACTTTGACGTTCGACATGTCCTCTCGGCCGGCATCACCTACACCATCCCATTCGGGGATCATTCACCTTTGCCAAGATGGGCCCTACGAGGATGGTCTGTCCAAAGCATCCTCCAGGTCCGTTCTGCACCGCCGGTAAATGTTTACATCCCGGACTTGTCTGATCTAACCGACCACACCCAGATCCGACCCGACGTTGTACCAGGAATACCTCTCTATGTGCACGGGCTTCTTTATCCTGGCGGCCAGGCGCTGAACGACGCTTCGGGAGCGGTCTCCGCTGGCTGTCCGGATGGTTCCGTGAGCATAGGTCCATTTTGCCCTCCTCCCACGGATGAGAATGGGCGTCCTCTGCGCCAGGGCAATCTCGGACGGAACACGTTGCGCGCATTTGGGGCCGGGCAGTGGGACCTGGGAGTTCACCGTGATTTCCGCGTCAGCGAGTCGGCTTCTTTGCAGTTTCGGGCAGAGATGTTCAACCTCCTGAATCATCCGAACTTTGGCCCACCCAATCCGCAGCTCACCTTCTCCTCGGCTGCGCAGGATCTTCCTGAGTTTGGCAGGGCCACCCAGATGCTTGGGCGCGGACTGGCTGGAGGAAATTTGAAGGGCGGAGGACTCGATCCCCTTTATCAATTTGGCGGACCCCGGTCGATTCAGTTTGCCCTGAGATTCGTTTTTTAGGCACTGTGTTCCTGTTTGGTTACTCGGTCCGCTACACACACAGGGCTCATCTTTCGTCGTCAGTGCAGCTTGGCGTATTCCGCCCTGGCCTTGCGCTGAAGACCCAACGTAGGAGGCAGTTCTGCGCCCAATTGACCATAGACTGCTGGTTGCCTCACAAAGGAATTGATCTGGGTGAATGCTAGTATGTGACCAGGTTGACTCTGCCTTCTGAGTAAGGGGGGCCCCATCAGCGAAGATCATCGCTCGCTCGTCCTGTTAACTGGAGCCTCAGGTTACATCGGAGGGCGTCTCCTCAAAGCCCTTGAGGACGCTGGCTGGCCGGTTCGCTGCCTTGCTCGACGACCTGATTTTCTCAGACCACGAGTTCATCCTCAAACGGAAGTTGTCCAAGCAGATTGCCTCGATCGTAGCTCCCTTATGCCGTCGATGGTTGGCGTACACACGGCATACTACCTGGTTCACTCCATGGGTTCTCCCGGCCAGTTCGAACAGGAAGACCGTCAAGCCGCACGAAACTTCGCTGACGCCGCACGCGAGGCACGAATACGACGGATCATCTATCTGGGCGGCCTGGGTAACCAGGACCAAGGGCTGTCCGCTCATTTGCGTAGTCGTCACGAGGTCGCAGACGTACTGCGCAGTTCTGGCATCCCTACGATCGAATTTCGCGCCTCGATCGTGATCGGCTCAGGGAGTCTGTCCTTTGAAATGATTCGCGCTTTGGTACAGCGGCTGCCGGTGATGATCTGCCCACGTTGGGTTGACGTGAAGGCCCAACCGATCGCTGTTGAAGATGTGATTGCATATCTGATGGCGGCGCTCGAGTTGCCGGGAGAACGGGGATCAGTATTCGAAATCGGCGGCACCGACCAGGTGAGCTATGGCGAGATCATGCAAGAGTATGCGCGGCAATGCGGCCTTCGTCGATGGATGATCCCGGTTCCAGTCTTGACGCCTCGCCTCTCGAGTCTGTGGTTGGGCCTGGTCACTCCTATTTATGCCCGCATAGGCCGCAAGCTTGTTGATAGCATGCGCAACCCGACTCTGGTTTGCGACCCATCGGCGTTGACAATCTTCGCTATTAAACCAAAAGGTATGAGAGCAGCGATCGAGAGATCTCTTCACCACGAGGACCAGGAGTTTGCCCTAACTCGGTGGTCGGACGCACTCTCGTCGGGTGGGAAGCCACCGTCCTGGGGAGGTGTGCACTTTGGAACAAGGTTGGTCGATTCCAGGACTGCACAAGTATCGGTTCCGCCGTCTTCAGCTTTTGCCCCGGTCCGTCAGATTGGAGGTGCGAATGGTTGGTACTTCGCGAATTCTCTGTGGTGGCTCCGCGGCTCCTTGGACCTCCTGATGGGCGGCGTCGGACTGCGCCGGGGCCGTCGGGATCCTCACACGCTGGCTGCAGGTGATGCTTTGGATTTCTGGCGAGTCGAGACTTTTGAAGCGGATCGTCGCCTGAGTCTAGTCGCGGAAATGAAAGTTCCTGGTCGCGCCTGGCTTCAGTTCGAAGTTGAACCCAATAGCCAAGGCTCCGTTATCAGGCAAACTGCTATTTTCGATCCCGCCGGCTTAGCGGGGCTTATGTATTGGTACACGCTTTATCCCGTGCATCGCTGGATTTTCAAAGGTATGCTCCAGGCGATTGCGGCCATCGCAGAGCGCGAGGCGGGGATTGCGTCGTTCCAGCCATAACGCCAATTCCCGCGAAGGGTGGCTGTTCTGCTCTCAGATCGAGCCATTACACGGGAAGATCCCGCTTGGCACCTATTTGCACCGCCAGCTCACGGAAGTCGTCAAACTGGGATAAGACTCCGAGCTTCTCCAGGCAAGCCCGGTCAGACTCATCAATTTCATGTCCTTTCGTCCCCTGCGGATGAAGATCCAATTCGTCCGCCAAAAGGGCCGCAACATAAACCGCTACTGTGATATCGAAACCGGAGTGCGGTATACGGGTAGGATGATGATGATGCGCGATGGCCTCGACCGCTGGGTTGGGGATACCCCACAACCCCAGTAGATAGGCGCCTATTTCTGCGTGCGAGGTTCCCCATAATTCCTGTTCAGCTTCAAAGCACTTGCATCCGCGCTCGCTGGCAATTGCCCGTGCAGCACACAACTTGTCGGGCACTTTGCTGGCCAGGATCAGGGTACCGATATCGTGAAGCAGAGCGGCCACGACGGTAACATCGCGAGTTTTTGCGTCTACGGGAAGCGCGGCGGCGATAGCGGCCGTCCGCTGCGCATGCCGCTGGATAGACTCATATTCTGTCTGCGAAACACGCGAGTCCGGTTGAAACACTCTGAACGCTTCGGAAGCCAAAGCCAGATTCCTGATGCTTTCCATTCCCAGGTATCCGACCGCGTTCTGCAAGTTGGTAAGTTTCTGTGGCAACCCGAAGAAAGCACCGTTAACCAGCTGTAGAACTTTCGCTGACATCGCGACATCTTGTCCAACGATGTCCGCCACCTGGCCGATGGAAGTGCTCGGATCCTGCACCGCCTGCGTAAGGGACATATACGTACGTGAGAGGGAAGGTAATTCACCAACCGTTCCAACGATTTTGCGAAGCTCTGGTGCACACAGTAAGTCCTGGAGTGTACACACAGATTCGATCGTAGATTGCAGTGTGGACGCGTCGCATGGCTTGGCCAGATAGCGGTGCGCCATGGGCACTACACGCTTTGCCAATGCGGCTTCCGAATATCCGGACAGGACAATTCGCGCCGTGCTCGGAAAGCGGTCCCGAATGTGGGTCAGCAGTGTCGCGCCATCCATTCCTGGCATCCGCATATCGGAAATGACCACGTCGAAGCTGGCCTCCTCACACGCCCGCAAGGCGGCCTCGCCACCAATGGCAAACTGCAGGTCCCAACGCTTTCGATCCGCGTGCAGCATACGTCGGATGCCGTCGAGAATCTTGCTTTCATCATCCACGAACAGAATCCGTTTCATGCGGACGCCGCCTTGGCCGTAAGAGTCTTGCCATCGTGGGGGAGGCGAATAATGAAGGTCGTCCCCTTCCCTTCTTCGGTCTCGAAGTGAATACTGCCGCCGTGTTTGTCCACCACCACGGCGCGTGCGATGGCTAAGCCCTGCCCCGTTCCCCTGCCAATCTCTTTCGTTGTGAAGAAGGGATCGAAGATACGGGCCCGTACCTTTGCGGGGATTCCCGAACCCGTGTCCTGGATCCGGATCTCCGCCCATTCTTGGTAGTTCTGCGTTTGCACTTTGATCTTTCCCTTCTTCGCTCCTCCTTTCCCTTCAACCTCGGCAATGGCATGCGCGGCATTGACGATTAAGTTCAGAATTACCTGGTTAAATTCGCCCGGTAGACACGAAACCATGGGCAACGAGGAGTCGTAGTCGGTTTCCACTTCCGCCACGTATTTCCACTCGTTGCGAGCGACCGTAATCGTACTTTCGATGGCGTGATTTAGGTCCAGCAGCGTCTTCTCTTTCGCCCCCGGGTGGGAGAACTCTTTCATCGCCCCCACCAGCGTAGCCACCCCGCGCACGCCTTCCAGGGTCTGTTCGATGGCCTTGGGAATCTCTTCCAGCAGGTACGCAACGTCAACCTGCTCAGCCGCCGCAGAGACCTCTTGCGCGCGCTCGCCAGAAACGGAATTGCTTTGAGATCCCGCGGATAGGAGGCCGTATTTTGCCAGCACACTCTTCAGGTCTTGGAAGGCACTCTTCAGGAACTCTACGTTGTCTCCGATGTACTGCGTCGGAGTATTGATTTCGTGGGCTATTCCGGCCGCGAGTTGCCCAATGGACTCCAGTTTCTGCGCCTGCAGCAGTTGCACCTCCAGCGCCCTTCGCTCGGTCACGTCCGAACCGATGACGAGGAGTTGGGTCAAGTGATCAGCCACCATATGAACCGATGTGATCGTCAGCCCTAGCAACCGGGTTTCGCCATTCATCTCAAACGGAATCTGATCGCACCGCCGGGAGTTCCGTTCCGAACACCAGGATCGGATTTCGTCTGGCATTCCCGGCTGCAGCCATCGAACCCCGCAGTCGGCCAGTCGCTTTCCAACCACTTCCGCTCCAGACAGACCGAACGCACCGGCGGCGGTTGTATTCCATCGCGTGATGCGTGAATCGTGGTCCAACCCGATGAGAATCGATGGCACCGCGTTGATAAACACCTCTGCGCTGTCCAGGATTGACCGCTGCGCAGAGAATCGGCGATCCGCCAGCGCCGTGATCACGACTACTCCCAGCATGACGAAGGTCACGATGAGTATGGTGGTACTCGCAACCGCAGATATATCTACCGACCACGACAGATCTGGCGCGATGCCAGTGGGCATGAAGCGGACGGCTGCCATCCCCGTATAGTGCGTCACCGGAATCGCCAGTCCCATCACCACCGCGGTCGCAAGCTTGAGCATCCAACCGTGGTCCTCGCTGCGGAAATAGGAGATAAACAGCAGGCCCGCAAAGGAGATCACGATGGCCAGCACGACCGACAAAATCCATAGTCCGCGGTCGTAGTGGTGCATCGCGGCGAGCCGCATGGCGCCCATACCGGTGTAATGCATGGTCGCAATCCCGCTGCCCATCAACAGACTTCCGACGGCAACACGCAATGGCGTCACACGTTCGCAGCTCACCGCGTACAAGCCGGCCAGAGAGGCCAAGACCGCCGCCATCAATGAAAGCGCAACCGTGGGAAGGTGGTAATACACCGGGATTGACAAGCGGTAGGCCAACATCCCCGTGTAATGCATCGCCCAGATCCCGCTACCCATGGCAGGCGCGCCTCCCAGCAGCCACGCCAGCCGGGTCCGCCCGCGACTTGCAGCCACGCGTCCTGCCAGGTCCAACGCTGCATACGATGCAAATATGGCGATGGCTACGGACAGCGCGACCAGTCGATAGTCGTGCGTTCCCGAAATGAGCGACGATCCATTCATGAATTCGGCCTTGTCCTCGATTCGAGTGAGTCTCCTAAGCTATCGGCAGAAGTCATGGCGTACTTCACATCGCCGCCGGGATTCTCCATCCGCACGCACCCGCATCCGGCAAGTACTACAATCGGTCAGCAACCCGGCACCCGCTGCTCCGAGGAATTCGCAGTCGCGCCGCGCACGGGTCGCGGTCCCAATTCACTCCAAGGGAGCGTCATTGATGGTTCGGTTCATAAAGTTGGGTCTTCTCGGCCTTGTAACTATCGTCCTCATTGGCCCCGCAGCAGCGTCCTCAAAAGAACTCGCCGGTTCCGACCGCGTATTGCTTCGTGAGAATTGGTTCATTCAACCCTCCGCCGAAGTGCACGCAGACGGAGCGGACATCTCGAAAGCCGGCTTTCCCACGAATGGCTGGTATCCCGCGACATTGCCTTCAACGGTTATCAGCGCGCTGGTTGAAGATAAGGTCTACCCGGATCCCTACACCGGCATGAACCTGCGCTCCATCCCCGGCACGACGTACCCCGTATTTGAGGACTTCTCGAATATCCCGATGCCGCCAACCAGCCCCTTCCGGCAACCCTGGTGGTATCGCACCGAATTCAAGCTCTCGCCGGAATACACCGGAAGAACAATCTGGCTTGGTTTCGATGGCATCAACTACCGGGCTAACGTTTGGATGAACGGCGTGCAGGTCGCCTCCTCGGAAAATCTCGCCGGCACGTGGCGCCTGTTCCAGTTCGATGTGACGGCTGCCGCGAAGCCGGGCCAGACCAACTCTCTCGCCATCGAGATCTTTCCTCCTCAGCCGAACGATTTGGCCATCACGCTCGTCGACTGGGCCCCCATGCCTCCGGATAAAGAGATGGGCATCTGGCGTGACGTGCACATAATCGCTACCGGTCCCATCGCCCTGCGTTATCCCGCTGTGCTGACGAAGCTCAATCTGCCTTCCACCGACCGCGCCGCGTTGACGATTCGAGCCGAGCTCACCAATTCCGCCGACCATCCTGTCGAAGGCGTGGTCAAGGGACACATTGAAAACCTCGCCTTTGAGCAGCCAGTACGCCTCGGCCCCAAAGAAACCCGGGTGGTCCGCTTCACGCCAGAGAAGTTTTCCCAGCTGTCCGTGGCCAACCCTCGTCTGTGGTGGCCAGCTCAAGTCGGGAACCAGGATCTCTACCCACTCGACCTCGCGGTGGATGTGCAAGGCCAGGTCTCCGATTCAGCCCATATTCGCTTCGGCATTCGCGAAGTCACTTCGAACATCGACGACAAAGGCCACCGGATCTTTCACATCAATGGCAAGAACATTCTCATCCGGGGAGCCGGCTACAGCTTCGATCTGCTGCTGCGATCCTCGCCGGAGAGGCAACAGGCCGAGCTCAACTATGTACGCGATCTCAACCTCAACACGGTGCGGCTGGAAGGCAAACTGGAGAACGACCACTTCTTCGATCTCGCCGACCAGATGGGCATTCTCGTCATGCCAGGCTGGTGTTGCTGTGACCAATGGGAGAACTGGCCCACCTGGGACAAGGAAAACGAAACCATTGCGGGCTCTTCCCTGCGCGATCAGATTCGACGGCTGGAGCGCCATCCGTCGGTAATCAGCTGGATGTACGGCAGTGACTTCGCTCCTCCGCCCCGCATCGAGAAACTGTATCTGGGAATCCTGCAAGAGTTGGAATGGCCGAATCCCTCCATCGCCTCGGCAGCCGGCCGGAATACCACCGTCGGACCAAGCGGCGTTAAAATGACCGGACCTTATGAATACGTCGCGCCCTCATTCTGGTATCTCGACACCCGCCACGGCGGCGCGTTCGGTTTCAATACCGAGACCAGTCCCGGCCCCGCGATTCCGCCCGTCGCGAGCCTGCGGCGCATGTTACCGCCCGACCACCTCTGGCCCATCGATTCCGTATGGGAATATCACGCCGGAGGCATGTCTCATACCCTGAACGTGTTCACCGAAGCCCTCAATGAACGCTACGGCCCGGCAAAGTCAGTCGAGGACTACTCACTCAAAGCCCAACTCCAGACTTATGAGGCCCACCGTGCCATGATGGAAGCCTACGGACGCAACAAGTACACCTCGACCGGCATCATTCAGTGGATGTTAAACAACGCCTGGCCCAGCATGATCTGGCACATGTATGACTGGTATCTTCGTCCCGCTGGATCGTATTTCGGAGTGAAGAAGGCGTGTGAGCCGCTGCACGTCCAGTACTCCTACGACGACCATTCAATCGTGGTCGTGAACTCTTTTTACCAACCATTCTCCAACCTCAAAGTTACGGCCAAGGTGTACAACCTCGACATGGTGGAGAAACTCTCGAAAGACGCCGAGCTCAGTGTCGATGCCGATAGCAGTACGCGTGCGTTCGTCTTGCCTGCAATCGAGGGGCTCAGCACGACGTATTTCGTCAGCCTCACCCTTGAATCGGCCGGCCAAATCAAAAGCAGAAATTTCTACTGGCTTTCTACCCGTGCGGAAACCATCGACTGGAGCCGGCAAGAAGAAGATCCCACCGGCGAATACGACATCTCGACCTGGACCCCCACCAGGACTTTCGCAGACTACAGCGCGCTCAACACGCTGCCGCGGGTCGATCTGGACGTCACTGCCCAGAACAAAAGAGACGGCCAGGACGCCTTGACCACCGTAACCGTCCGCAATCCGACGTCTACTCTCGCTCTCGCTGTACATCTGATGGTCAACAAATCATCAAACGGCCGCGTCAGTCGTGAAGGCGAGACGGACAATGAAATCTTGCCCGTGCTCTGGCAGGACAATTACTTCGCTTTGTTGCCCGGCGAGACTCGCCAAATCACCGCCGCCTATCGCCTTGACGATAAGAGCAAAGCAACGCCGAGTATCGAAATCGAAGGATGGAACGTCAATCGCAAGACCGCCGACATTCAACAATAGAAATTCAGCAATAGACATTCAGCAATAAGAGTTTGAAAAAAACAAAATCTGACCAGGGGAAACAAGGGCCAAACCCATGATCTCTCGACCGCCTTCCGAAGCGCACCGCCAGGACTTGGAAAAAGTCCTTCGCATCCTGCAGGACACACCCGCGATTGACCGCGAGTACATGGCGCCGCTGGAAGAATTCCAGGCACGCGTTCGCCGCACCAACCAGGCACTGCAGCATCACGGACACACCGTTGGCCTTGTGTTTTCCGACGAGCACTATGCCGGCGACGTTCCCTACCTCGGCGGAAATACAAATATTTCCATCGAGCAGGTGGCCGGCATTATCGGGCCCAACGGTTTTCACGTCGTGGCGGGCCTGGAGGGCGGCTATGTCGCTGAGCAACTTGCGGACCGTGCCGGATCCACTGTCCACAAAGTCGAACTGCTGCAATTAGCCGATGAGAAATATCCCATCCGCGCCGAGCGCATCGAGGACGTCATCAAGGCCGCCGCCGGCAAAGACGTCGACCACATCGCCCTGCTGACTCCGCGCCAGGTCATCCCCGCCGGTCTGGTCGAATACCTGCAAAACATCTATGGCCGCGACGGCGTTGTCGATGCCCAGGATCTGTACTACCGCGTGAAGTACGAGAAGAGCGAAATCGAGATGCGCCTCATCGCCGATGCCTGCGTCATTGGCGACGCGATGTTGCGTGCCATGCTGGCGGTTCTCCGCCCCGGACGACTCGAAACCGAAGTCGCCGCGTGGGGCGCGTGGGTGGGCCGCATGTTGGGCTCCGAGCGCGACGGCTTTCAAATCATGGTGGGCGCCAACACCGCCAACCGCACTCTCATCGGTCCAGCCTTGAACCGGCAAATTCACGAAGGCGATTGGGTTCACTTGGGCGTTGCGCCGAAACGCGATGGACTAACTGCCTGCATTCGCCGTTCGGTGATTGCCGTCGACTCGCCGAAGAAAGTTACCGCAGAGCAGAAGTACTGGTTCGATCTGGTCGAGGAAGGATACCGCGTCGGCGAGCGCTGGTATCGCGAAGTCGCCGGCAAGCAATTACCCGCGCGCCTGCAGGAGCAGTCCCTCGTCGACTTCTTTGCTGGACACTCGCAAGAAATCTCCCGCCGCGTTGGCCGCGAAATCAATCTCGCACAGCAGAAGCCCTACACCGGCACCCACAACTCCGGCTATACCGAATGCCAGGAATTCTTCGGCGCCATCACGCTCGATAGCCTGGAACCCTTAGGCAATCAGATTGTCACTATGCTCGACGTAGCGCTTCGCGGAATCGGAGACCGATGGAATGATGTGGTGATCCCCGGCTTCGATTTCTGCGTCGTCGAGAACACCCTGGGCAAATATGGCACGCGCGTCGAAACGCTCACTAAAGTCCCGATCCACGTGCAAGAGTTGGTAGCTTCCTAGCGATTCGCACGCAGGTCAATTTCCATCCCGATTGAGTCTGTGTCATAGCTCAATCGCATCCGAAAGAGTGGAAGAAAGGACGCGCTCCAAGCCGCGAAGCGGCGGTATTCATTAGCCTCGGAGTTGATAGTCTGCGTGAGAACGAGATTGCCGACGAGGCCGCGAAATGAAATCGCCGAGATTTCCGCCCCGGAGGGGCGACTGAGAATAGCCCGGCGCCTTCAGCGCCGGGGGAGTTGCAAACCGGTGCGCGTCCCGGCGGGACGCCTGAAGTTCTCACACTAACTCGAGGGCCGAAGCCAGGGGGGAGAGTCGAACGAGTTTCGCAGAGCCCGCCCTGAGCGAAGTCGAAGCGGACGGCACCGGTTCTCACCTACACTCGGAGGGGCGGGAGAAGAAGCTACGACACAGACTCCCAATTTGCATTTCCGCCCCGGAGGGGTGTCTGACAATAGCCCGGCGCTTTCAGCGCCGGGGGAGTAGTAAACCGGTGCGCGTCCCGGAGGGACGCCTGAAGTTCTCACACTAACTTGGGGGCCGGGGCAGAAAAAGCTACGACACAGACTCCCAATTGCATGTTTCCCCGGCCGCAGAACCTCCACCGCCTGGCTGTCCCGTACGCACGATATGCTGCGTGACTCGTTCGCCGAGTTTCCCCGGCTGCCGACTATGGCATGGGAACGAGCGCATGACTAATCGCATGCACCGACAGCATGATGCGGTTATGAACGCCAACCTTGCGCAGCAGCTTGGCCACATGGGCCTTGACGGTCCGTTCCTGAATCCCCAATGGAAACGCTATTTCCTTGTTGGAACATCCCGACACTAACATGTTCAATACTTGTTTCTCGCGGCTCGTGAAGTTCTGGCGCCCATTCAGTGGGCGGTTCTGGGTGCTGCCAAAGCGCTCGATGAAGATTCCCAGCACCCGGCGCGAGGCCCAGATGAGTCCTTGATCCACAATGCGAATTGCTGTTGCGAAATCTGCTGCCGGGGCGGCTTCGTCGACGTACCCCTTTGCACCTGCCGCAAGGGCCTCAAGCACGGCCTCGTCATTGCCGCCGGCTGCAGTTACGATGACGCGCACATCAGGGCGTGTCTCTTTCAACTGTTGCATGATCTGGGAAAGATTCTGGTTGGGCCTCTTTCCGATTAGTACCACGTCGATGTCCGACTCGACGTCGATCTCGGACAAAGACATTGCCGTCAGCTGTAGATCCTCGTGGCATCCGAGTAGAGCTCGGAAGCCCGCAAAACGCAACGGATCACCGTCCACAACCGACACTTGTATCGGTTCTGATATCTGCTTGGTCAGTTTCATGAGTCTCCTCTAGGGACACCTTCCACGATACCCCTGGGTTATGGACTCGCCTCGCTGCGAGCCGGAAAAAATCAACTGCAAGGGAACCGCCACTGGGTTTCACGGTCCGCATATGACATTTGCACGAATGGGGCCACTCGAAGGTACCTGAAGCCGACAGGTCATGTACCTTGTGTTTCTTGGAGTTACAGCATACGAACCCACCAGGAGGGTTGAAGATCCACTCATCCTGGGTCCCAGGTCTGGACTTCAGTTCAGGTTTCAGACAGTCTACGGACCAAGGGCTCAGCAGACATTCTTCATCAACACAGTGTCATGCTCCGTTGTGATCGTGCTGAGAATCAAGCGCCTCTTGAAGTCAGCAACTGCTGCTCACACCCAAGACTCCGTTGCAGCCCCGAATGCGGCCCGCAGCCGAGTGTGAAATCCGCTCACGTGAGCCTCAAATTCGGCCAGTGACATATTTGCAGTTACGTGAGTCCGCGAGAGCAGAAAACGCTGTGCAGGTTCCACAGTTCGGCCGCCCACAACAAATGCACATTCGAACTCGGCCTGGCGGGCAAGATCGACTTCTCTCGTCCCCATCGTTGCAGGGTTTCCGAAAGGATAGGCAAAAGCCCAGACCGCCTGCCCCAGTACTCGTTCGAGCTCAGCTTTACATTCATCGATCTCGCGGCGCGCCTCGTCCTCGCTGCACTGAGAAAGAACTGGATGGGACATTGTGTGTGCGCCAATGCTCATTCGGGACGATCCTGCCAGCTGCCGCAACTCTCCAACATTCAAGCGCATCCAACGCCCCTCGGACATCTTGGGCGCAGTGGATCGACATTTGCTCCGAAGCAATCCAATCTTTTCTGCCCGGACGTGCGCATTCAGGCGCGACGCACTCATAACGCAACTCCACCACTTCTCATGAAGACTATCGTCGCGAAGGTCGGGACCATCCGTCTCGAAGACAATTCGCACGTCCCGATAACTCACTTCCCCATCCTCTAACAGATGATAAAGTTCTTCGTACCAGACCATGCCGGGGTACTCACCACTGGACTCTCCGGTTACGAAGAACAGACATGGAACACCTTCCCTCTGCAGAATGGGGAGCATGTCCGAAAGATTGTTCTGAAGTCCATCGTCGCAAGTCACCAGCACCGAGCGCGGAGGGAGGGCGTCACCTTTCCCAATCCATCCACGAAACGTTTCCGCCTCAATAACGTTGTATCTGGCTTTCAAGAATTGAAGCTGTTCTTGCAAAGCTGCCGATGACACCAGGTTTTCATCCAGGAAAGGATGGCGACAATAGGGGGACGGAGGAATGACACCGTGATAGTTCACGACTAGGCAGCCATTGGACGGGACACACCGTCCTAGCCAACCAGCGTAATGCATGGCTGGATAAACCACTCTCTTCAGCAGCGGACTGACGAAGCGCATAACGCCTAGGAGACACTCCCACCGATACGTGGCCTTACGCCCATCATCTTACTCCGTCCACCCGGACGGCGGAACCGTACACGGGTTCCACCACAGTGCCGCCACTTTGCACCCATCGACTATCCCGGCGCCGCGCAGTCGGGCGCCTTCGTCTATGGGATCCATGACGCCGGCCAGTAAGACGGCCGCTCGATTCATTCATGCGCGACGAAGTCTGTTGCTCCGTGTGACGACCGCAGCCGACTCAGTGCGGCTGACATGGGCTAAGGAGGGAGTCTTTGGGTGTTGGCCCGAGGTGCTGCCGCGCTCAATGATTGAAGCGTAGCCTTAAGGTATGTACAGCACTATTAGAAATGTCGTAGGTGAGACCTTCATGACATGCAATGACTGCGGCGACGCGATCAGCATGAACACACTCTGTAACAAACCCATCCAATCGGCGGCCGATATGCTGCAACACATCGCTGCCCACAATGCCTCCCGTGCCGTCGCGGCAGATGGACACATAAATCCAAGACTCGAAGCTGTCCGCGTTCTCAGCGGCCACGGGGGGAACGCATAATGGAGCACGTCATTCAAGTCGAACTAAGAACTGAGACAACTCATACCTTGACGTGGCTGGATGCCGCCTTGAAGCCGAAGGCGGGCATGGTTTTACTCTGCAAAGACGACCGGCGCCCGTGGACCGTTGTGCACGCGTACACCATGACAGCTCACGAAATGAAAGATATCCACCCCAACTGGAAGGTTGGCTGCCAGTAAATTACCGATCTCCCATCAAGACCAGTCACTACTTGGGAGACTGCGGAAAAAGTCTGGAATCGTGCAGGGCCGGGAAGGGCACGAGTTTTAGAGGTTGCGGAAAAACGCACGATTCGTATCAGGCTATGCCTTCAGGCATAGCGTAGATGCTGGCGCATCAATCACGCCTTCAGGCGCTGCGCACGCGGAATGGACTCTTCCGCAACCTCTTTCGGGCTCCAAAGCTTTGTGCCCTTAGTCAGGATGCCGAACCAGAGGCTGAGCAGAATGCTCGGCCCACTGGCATCTCAGTTTTCATCTCGCTGTTCGCTCGCCCGCCTGGCCTGATCAATGAACGGCCACAAACAATCTGGCGGCCACAGGAACGTAGCCTTTGGTCTCGTGGCGACGACTGTGGGCAGCCGTGTATCGTCAAGGGGCCTGTTTGGGTCGATCGCCGGATCGGCGTAAGGTATTTTATTCGGCATGCGTGACATCCCCAAAAAAGCGTGGCGCAGCGTTCCCTTCTAGCTGCGCCACCAGAGGAACAGGAGGCAACGGGGGAGGCCCGCATCTGTTCCTTCCTCTCAATTGAGTTAACTTATAACTTCCTCTCAACTACTGTCTGTTCAATATTGCGCACATTTGCAAATAACTAGAATCCCTAAGTGGGAATGTTCCGGCCGGTCCTCATGTTAGTAAGTCGCAGCAGAGTCAGGCAGTTGGTCAGTTCGAAACGTACGATTCGCATCAAGGTATCGCTTCAGCGCTGCCGCCACAGCACGTGCAGACCCAACGGCTCCAGAGGCTGCGGAAAAACGCACGATTCGTATCAGGCTATGCCTTCAGGCATAGCGTAAATGCTGGCGAATTAATCACGCCTTCAGGCGCTGCGCACGCGGAATGCGATTTTTTCCGCAGCCTCTTCAGCCGCTGCTCAATCTTGGGTCGCATCTCAACTAAACATCCTTCAGTTGAGCTTCGTCCATGCCAAAATAGTGGCCCAGTTCATGAATCACCGTCAGACGGATTTGTTCGCGGACCTCGGCCTCGCTCGAGCAGACCGCTTCAATATTCTTCTGATAGAGCACAATGTGATCAGGCCCGGTCGGTAGGTCAAATATGCTCTTCTTGGTCGTGGGCACGCCATGGAAGATTCCCAGAACTAGCCGGCTTCTCCTTCCCGGCCGCGGTGACGACTGGTTCGGCGGCGTATCCTCCACCAGAACAGCAACGTTACGAATACGACTGCGAAATTCTTCGGGGAGCGAGTCGAGCGTCTCCTCGACTACCCGGACGAAATGCTCACGCTTCATCCTTCACCCGCTGAAATGCCACTGAAATGTGAAATGAATGATGGCATCATTCCGAGTAGCCTTCGTCTTCATCGTCTTCCCCCTCGCCGCCGTCCTGTTCTTCTTCGTCCTCCTCTTCATCATCTGCCTCGTCCCGAAGCAGGACATCGGCGGCTATCAAGCGCTCAGAGTCGAGATGTTCGTTTTTCATTCGGTACATGCCCCCATGGTACGCCTTCCCTCAGGTCGTCTTGCTGTTTGGAGAATCACGATTCGTATCAGGGCATCGCTTCAGCTCCAGCGATGCCGTTAAGTCCTCTGAAATCAACCTCGGCTTCAGCCGCTGCGCGATGCGGGTCGCCAATCGAATGCGCTATCTCAGCAACCTGCTGATGGTAGCTCTTTCGGTAACGACTTAGTGCTATTAGGCTCATCAACTGCTATAATTAACCATATGGGGCGGTTACGTTTTTCTCCTCTTTCAGGTCCTCTGACCTAAGCCAGTCCATCTGAAGTTCTCCCATCTTAGGCTTTTCAGCGAGTGTGCGCCTGCCCATCTCCTGTTGCCGCAGGACTCGCCAGGAAGGGTCGCTTTGCATGAACGTAACCAGTATCTCCCTCGGTCTGCTTATCGTGCTCTTCACGATCCTGCTGGCTCACTGGATCCGCAAGGTGAAACCACAGGTTGCGGGCTCTGGATCGCAAAGGATGTGCCCATCCTGCGGGTTGATCACATCTCGACTAAAGGCAAGTTGCCTGGAGTGTGGCAAGCCCTTTAGGACGGTGGTGTACTCGACTCCGAAGAAATGAATCGCCGCTTTGTTCGCGTATCCTCAAGAACTGTTCCACCAAGGACATCCTCTATGAAAAATATCAAGTTTCTCGTGAAAGTAAACCGAGGTGGTACTCGCGTCGCGCAATACGTGCAGCGAATTGATCCGGGTCCCATCGCCATGACCACCAACCGCAAGCTGGCGCTGGTTATGGGACGTTTCACGGCCGAGGATGCCATCAAATCTTTGCAAAACTCCCGCTGCGTCCCGGAGTTGGAGTCCATTCAGGTCACTGCCTGACATCGTGAGAGCCTAGCGATGCTTGCCAAGTGTGCGAATCCCGCGTGCTGGGCTTCGTTTCTTCATCTCGCGCACGGCAGCCTGTTTCGCGTGGAAACAGAGCCGCCGGTGCGTTCATCCAATGCCAGGGAGACCGAGTATTTTTGGTTGTGTGAACCCTGCTCGGCCGCGACGACACTACGCCTGGCTCGGGATGGAACCGTGGCGACAACCGGACGGCCATGTGTGCTTTCCGGTGGTCCCCAAATCGCACTCGACTCCCTGGATCGCCAAAATGGGCGATTCCTCCGTAGTGTTAGCTTCCTTCCCAGAAGCCACCCGAAAGGTACATGAGAGTCCTTCACGAGAACGTCATGTCACAGACACTGGAACACCGGGATGACCAGGTCGCAGCAGCGTCTTGCTGCCCTGTCCTCGATTGCGGTTCACTGGTCATCGACTACCGGCCGGCATACAACGTACAACTCGGCCACGCGGACCTTTGGGAATTCACCTGTTCTCGCTGCGGAATGGAGTTCAGCGTGGCCCAAGGTGAACTGATCTTTCAGTCCATACCAAAGCGATGGCTCTGGGCGAAAGCCCAATCAGCATAAGCCTGTCCACTCGTGTGCCTCGTCTTGTGTGCCTCGTCCGATCGCACGCACCGTGTCGATGGGCGGCGAACTGCCGGCACGGCGCCGACCGGCGGTACAATCCAGAGTGAAACATCAAAATCAAAAGGAGAACGGCATGACACAAAAAGTTATTGAGATCGTCGGAACTTCCAAAGAGAGCTTTGCGAAGGCTGCGGAAAACGCCGTGGCGGAAGCCGCGAAGACGGTTCGAGGCATGAAGTGGGCGCGCGTGGCGGAATTCGAAATGGAACTGGACGGCAAGAAAGTTGCCAAATACCGCGCCACAACCAAGATTTACTTCGACATCGAAAAATAGTGAGATCGACGGAGGGCAGTAAGGCGGAGCCGGGCAATCGATTGTCCCATGCCGCATACCCATCCGGTCGAGAATGAAAATAGTCTGGCGAACCAGCGGGCCGCTGCCCGGCGGCAGCGGCCCCTCTGGTTGTCACCTAATCCGACTCTTTGCGAACCTTCTTCCTGGCACGCTTTCGTGCTAGAGCTTGCTTCACCCGGCGTTTCGCGCCCGGCTTCAGGTAGAAGGAGTGCCGCTTCACTTCCCGAATAATGTCTTCCGTCTGGACCTTG
>JADGNQ010000369.1 GCA_017883385.1 Candidatus Sulfotelmatobacter sp. | reverse complement strand
ATGGGACCTCCAGTGCGTGAACCGGTAATCGACCTGAATGCGTCAGCTCCTTAAGCTTCAGCCGGCAAGGCCCGCGACTTCCGGTTGTGATCTCGCGGGTCTTCCTGGCTAACGCCCGACTTTGGTGGCTTTGCCTTCTAACAGGGTTGTGTAACCGCCCTTTCCGTCGGCCATTTCATACTTCATTGTGTACTGAGTGGGTGATGACATCGTAACTGTAGTTCTTCCTTTGATGGCATTGCCCGCAAACTTGTCTTCCACCATCCACGTCCAAGTATTTCCGTTAACCGATCCTGTGGCGGTACCCACGAGTCCGACACTGTTGGCGTAATAGGATGTGTAGACCTTCGCATGGCTGTCGTAGGCCACGATGGCGAGGCGCGTCGGTAATTGCCCCCCTTCGTTGCGGCTCTCGACATAGAATCCCCCCGGCCCCAATGTAGCTGTTTCTGTGCTGACAGTTTTACCGGCGGGCACAAACTCGTTGGCTTTAATCTCGCCTTCCACAGTCCATTTGCCAACGAAGTACTCCAACTTCTCGTGTTCCGGACCAGGCTTGGGTGGCGCTGGTGGAGCTTGTGCGAGCAATAGTGATGTGAATCCGCAGATCAGAATGACGGCGACCGACGATCGTGTGCTCATTTCGTGAATCACCCCAATGTGCACACAGTAGCAGCCGGGCCGTGACGTGTCCCGAAGGGTTTGTTAAGATTGGCCGAAAACTCAATGGCTAGCCGGGAAGTATTTCATTTCGACGAGTTCGCGCTGGACGTGGGAGAGCGACGGCTGCTGCGCGGCGCCGAAACCGTTCGCTTGTCACCGAAGGCCTACGATGTGCTGGTTCTGTTGGTGCGGCAGTCGGGGCGGTTGGTCACGAAGGACGAATTGCTGGCGCAGGTTTGGCCCGAGTCGTTTGTCGAAGAGGGCATTCTCAATGTTCACGTGGCAGCACTGCGCAAGGCGCTCGGCGACGACACGCGGCCTCCGGCCTACATCGAAACCGTCGTGCGGTCAGGGTATCGCTTCATCGCTGTAGTCAGCTTCGATCCGGCCGACGAGAAGCCATTAACACCGAGCGCCATAACGCGACCCGTCGAACTCTACGAGCTGGTCGGCCGCGGCCGGAATCACCTGTTGTCAGGCTCGTTCTTCGAACTCCCTACCGCCGTGGACGCCTTTCGTTCCGCGATCGAGATCGATCCGACCTATGCACCGGCGCACGCCGGCTTGGCGCGCGCACTGTGCCTGCAGGCAGTGTTTCACGCGGTGCCGCACCAGGAAGCGTTTACAGAGGCGAAAGCGTCTGCCTTGCGCGCGCTAGCAATGGACAGCGGCTCGGCGGACGCGCAGGTTGCCCTTGGCACTGTTCTTTTTCTCAGCGAGTGGGACTGGACGGCAGCGGAGCGCAGTCTGCGCCGGGCGCTCGAGATCAATCCGGATCACACCGAGGCGCTACTACAGTATGGGTCGCTCCAGGAAGCGCTCGGACGGCTCGACGATGGGCTGCGATGCAAGCAGCAGGCGCTCGCACGCGATCCGCGATCGCCCGGCGTTCTGGTGCAGATCGCCATCTCGTATTGGCATCAGCGGAAGTACGACGAGACGCAAGTCTGGGCTCGGCGAGCTCTAGAGATCGACCCGAAACATATGCTGGCGAGCCAATTCATTATGCACGTCTATTGGACGATCGGGGAAGTCAATAGACTCGCGGCCTGGATCGTCAGCCAGGCCATCGCCTGGGGCTTTTCCGAAGAGAGGGTGGCGGTGATGAAGCAGGTTGCCGCGGATATGCAGCAGGTGTACGCGACGGCCGGCCTCTCCGGGGTGAGAAGATTCATGGTGGATCAGATCACGAACCCGCAACTGGACTTCGACGTCTTGCTGAAGATGGCATTCTTTCGCGCCGTTCTGTATGGGGCAGCAGGCCGGCTCGATGAAGCGTTCGACTGCCTTGATCAGGCCATCGCGTACCGCGACCCAGCACTCGTTCACCTGGCAGTCGCACCGGATTGGGACAGCCTCCGAGCTGACCCGCGGTTCGCAGAACGCCTGCGATCGATGGCGCTTCCTTCGGTCGCCTATGACAACATCGGCAACGTGTAGCGTAACCCCGGGGTTCTTGACTTCCGACTCATTTAGAAGACAGATTAAACTCAACACCACTTTTCAAAGCAGCCAGGAACGGCCTTACGCAGCCTTACCGAAAGCTCACGCTTCATCGGGTCCCCCTCTGCGGACTAATTCTAGTTTAGACCGACCTGGATACAACCGGTCATCCCAGAACTTGCCGTACTGTTTTATGCCGACAGGCGGGTCAGGCTAAACCTGCCATCGCCTAGAAATAGATCCTCTCAGACTGGCGAATCGTCGGCACTCGGAAACTATCGTTCGCTGCCAACTGGATGATTGGTCGGCGGTACGTCCTTGTGGCGCGACGTGGCGGAGTTCTTCAACAGCACGGGTTGGGCGTTTCTCGTCCAAGTGGCGGTGCCAATTGATCGAGAATTTTTTGGGACTCGGCGGCGGCTTCGACGCCTTGGTGCGCGGCCAGATAGGCGAGACCGCGCGCATAGATCGGATACAAGCTGCCGAAGAAGCCAAAAAAGCTGCTGTGTGGCGCGCCCAGCTCACTGGGAACAGCTATTGCTCAGACAAACCATCGCTACACACTATACCCACCATCAACCAGAAGATCTGCGCCGGTAATGTGAGCCGATTCATCACAGCTTAGAAAAAGGATCGCAGCTGCGATTTCCTCTGGAAAAGCCATTCGCAGTATCGACGGCGTGGCCGGGTCAGAACCGCCCAAGGCATTCCACGCACCTTCTTCAGTCCCATGCTTCTCAAGCAGTTCACGCCAGAAAGGCATTTTTCGCCACATTGTCGTAACCACCGCTGCGGGAGAAACACAGTTGACCCTGATCGCTTGAGACTTAAGTTCCAGCGCTGCCGTTCTCGCCAACATACGTACCGCCGCTTTGCTGGCGCAATACGCGCTCGCTCCAGGAGACGCTTTGATTCCGGAGGCTGAACCGACGAGAACGATGGCCCCGCCGCCCCTTTCTTGCATCGCCCTGACGCCGTATTTCACGCTCAGGAACGCCCCGTCCAAATTTACCGCCATCACCCGCCGCCAATCATCCAGGCTGGTCTCTGGAATCGGCTTGGCTTCGGAAATACCAGCGCACGCCACAAGCAAATCGAGCCGAACGAGTCTCTCAGACAACTGCTCCCAATCATCTTCTTTGCTGACATCAAGGCGGACGGTCCGTCCGTCATCGGCAACTCCAGAGGGAGTGGCCAGGAAATCTCTGTCCGCAGCAAGTACTTCAGCTCCCTCTCGCGTGAAGGCG
>JADGNQ010000368.1 GCA_017883385.1 Candidatus Sulfotelmatobacter sp. | reverse complement strand
CACGCTATTCCTATTCAAGACCTGGCTGCCTCTTATCGATCGATGAAGTCGGCCACCGGCGAAAGCAACCCTCCATTGGAGAGCGCGCTTGAGCGGCTAGCGTAAAAACTCCTTTGTAGAACACTCGACGGGTGTTGAGCAGAACCTCAAGCGTAAGGCCCAAGCAGCACTTCTTCGGGCCGAAATCGATGCCACCATAGTCAGCGCTAACTTTGCCGGATTTAGTCGGTCAGAGCCCTGGAAGTGCTATTCAGATCGGCGAAAGATTTCCCGTTCTGGCCGCCCGTAACATGAATCTGCGATGTTGTAAAAAGGCGTGCGTGTGTGCGAGCGGTAACTTTACTGGCTCATGTGGAGCGGCGCTGACTATTATGATATCGGAGGAGGCGTTGCTTAACAGCGTTTCAAGAACCAGAAAGAACTTTTCCGCAAGCATGGTCGTAACTCCGCCGAGTGGCTGCCCATTCGTTTTTACCGAAATGGGTTGCTAGAAATTCAACAATAAGGCCGTTGCGTTTAATTTTGTACTTCGCACTTAAGGACTAATTATCGTAACTTTTCGGACATCAACGTCTCGAACCACAGCATCGACCTGCTGCATCGTAGATGCAAGCGGCCAGCCTCTCTTATGCAACCGACACGCGATTCATTGCAATTTTCCGCGACGCCATCGCCGGAAAAGTCCCACTAGAGCAACGCAGGAAAGAGCTCCCAAAATTCGGCCGAGAGACTTTCATTCGAAGGTAGGCTCGTCTAACGTCTTGCCGGAATGGGCGCGCTGGGGCAGTTGTTTTTTCACCACGCGTCATGGGCGGCCGAGCAAGGCACGGACCGCGATCAATGAGGATTGGAATTCTTAAGACACTTGTCGCTCTCGGGGCAGCTTTTCTTGTGTCATCGGTTGTATCGGCGAGAGAGTGCCTCGACTACGAACCGGCAATGGTATCAATCCAAGGTAACTTATCTTTGAAGCCCGCTTATGGGCCACCTGGTTTGGGCGATGACCCCAAGCACGATGCGCGCAAGGATTATCTGGCGTTAACCCTCGATGCGCCTGTGTGCATGAAGGCGAGCCCGGAGCCTCACACCGACGACGTTTCTGAAACTGAGATCAAGGCCATGCAGTTGGTCTTCCGCAACGGCGAGGCGTTCAAACAAACCAAGCAGCAGATTGGGAAGCGAATTTCCGTGACCGGCAGTTTATTCCACGGGTTTACCGGTCACCATCACACCACGGTGCTGTTGAAGGTGAAGGAGATCGGGCAAGCTGTTAACTCTCGATAGCCTACCCGAGTCGACGCTGCCGACGGGCCGCTGGCGACGGTGATCGAGCAGATTTGCGGATGTTGGCAAGCCCGTTGGGCGCATTGGAGCCGCAGGTGTGTAATGCGCCATCTTGGCGATTCATAACGGCGGATCACGATCCGCCCTACGAGCTGGATGCGCAAGTCAGACTGCACTATTTTCGCGAACACTAGCAGGGCCTGCCTCCTCACTCTCCCGCAATCGACGGTACCTTGTCCATGAGCACCACCACAGCATATACCGTCCTCGTCGCATGTTGTCTTCTCGGCATGCCAGCATTGGCTGCTGAAAGAACGACGCTATTCAAGTGCGACGGGCAGTTTGGACGCAATGCAAGTCACGCCAAACTGGCAGCTGCGTTTGGTGCGGATAACGCGGAATCCAACGAGGATGCGGAGTCCGATTCAGAGGTAACCATCTTATTTCCAAAAAATGCCGCGCGCCGGCTAAAGATCGAATGGAACGACCAGAAGTCGCGGCGAGGCCTTCGCCACGTGACTATAACAGGGCTTTCGTGGAGTGTTGCGGGAGTCGCGATCGGAATGCCTCTTGTCGAGCTTGAACGACTGAACGGCGGACCATTCAAGTTGAATTATTTTGAGGGTGACTACGGCGGCGCAATCACCGATTGGCTCGGGGGACGCTTTAACGCCCCATTATCCGGCGGTTGCTTTCTTGGCGTCTTTCTCGGCATTGATGAACGCCTTCCGGACGGGCCACTTGAGAAAGAAGTTGGGCCGGACCGATCATTGCTTTCCGGTGGCCCGGGGTTACGCGCCACAAAGCCCGTAGTGAGCAAGATGATTGTCAGCTTTTAGCAATCGGCGGCGACGCCGGAAAATGTTCGTGTTTGGCACGACACGTAAGTCCCGGAACCGAGCGGTTATTTCCGAAGCTGGGGTAGATCGGCTGTGCCACCAGCCTGCCGGCCACGGCGGCCCTTGACCCATCTCGGAAGTCGGGTGGCGCAGTTTGCTGCGCTGCAATAAAGCAACTTCGGTAAGCTGGCCTCATCGGCTCCAAAGGAGATATGTCCATCATGCTGGACCGCATTCTCGATGCAGCAACGGACAACCTCAGGTTCGCGAAGATTCTGGTCCAAATGGGTCTCGATCCAAACAACGTGACCTGGGACGCCATCTTCAATCGCCTGCTGGAAGTCTTTCTGCACAACATCACGCTTGCCAACACGTTCGCCCTGGTCGGCGCGATCTTCTTTGTCGCCACATTGCTGACGCACACAATGGTGCCGC
Source organism: Candidatus Sulfotelmatobacter sp. (assembly GCA_017883385.1). Lineage (GTDB taxonomy): Bacteria > Acidobacteriota > Terriglobia > Terriglobales > Acidobacteriaceae > Sulfotelmatobacter. Next base: position 821 of record JADGNQ010000368.1, on the reverse strand, counting down.
TGCGGGTCGCGAACATGATCGGTTGCGCATTCTTCGCCATCTTCGGTGCGCTCACCGGAGCCGTCACGACCTTTCTTCTTTATCTCCTGATGATTCCCATCAATGCCTACCGTCTCCGTCAAATGCTCGCTCTCGTGAAGAAGGCGCGCACCGCAACACAGGGCGACATGTCGATGGAGTGGCTCAAGCCGTTCATGACCGACCGCAAGTATCGCAAGGGCGATATCTTGATGAAGAAGGGTGACGCAGCCAACGAAATGCTGCTGACCGTTACCGGCAAATTCCGGGTCATCGAAATCAACGTCGAACTTCCGCCTGGGCGTTTGATGGGCGAACTTGGTTTCCTCACGCCCGACAACCGCCGGACCGCGACGATCGAATGTATCGAGGATGGCCGCGTCCTGACTATCAGCTATGAAAAGCTGCTCGAGATCTACTTCCAAAACCCGCAGTTCGGCTATTACTTCCTTGTCTTGACCAGCCAGCGCCTGTTGGAAAATCTCGCGCGGGCCGAAGCCATCATCGCGCAGAACAAGAACGCGCCGCAGACGCCTTTCCCCAACTGACAGCGGTCCGGGGCGATTGATCCCGGCCGTCGCCTGCTCCGCCGCCGCCGTCCTCTCCCACTGGCTTCGCGCGCACGGCGCAGGACTCGAATTCGGGATCTTTCCAAACGGAATCAAGGTTATGATTGAAAGCGGCCTATAGATGTCTGGCAATCGCCGCTATCATCACTTCTGCAGGAACGAAGATCAACTGTGCCAACAAGGTGCCCGCGATTCGCGTTCCGGCTAGCCAAACGACGGCACGACGATGGCCGC
>JADGNQ010000178.1 GCA_017883385.1 Candidatus Sulfotelmatobacter sp. | reverse complement strand
ACCCCTACAAACGACGTTCTCAGTTTTTCTAGGCATTTTCTATCCCCCAAATTTCGCCCGTTCTGAGGAAAATGGAGTTTTTCAACAGCCACGCCTGATAACAACATTTAGGAACCCTGGGCACAGACCACCAAAAGAGCCGACTGCGTAATCCAGTTAGGTTTCGATGCGACTCACTGCCGTCGCTTCCGCCCTCGCATAGCCTTCACTGGTTACAAATTCTATCGTTCTCGTCTATTTTGTTGTTTTGATCACGCCCGGCTTTTACAACGGTAAGAATCGACTCCGCCCCGACTTCCGCACCCTTGACAACTGTCATCGTCGGGCCAAGCACCTTCCCAATCGCCTGACTTTCGACCGCTTCTCCGACAGCCTCAGACCCCGCTTCGACCCCGACATCGACAGCGGTATCTTTGGCGACTTCTTTTGTTGTGATTCCATTACCCTCGGGTTCTTTTTCGGGTTTGTCCGGCGGCACCTCACATGTTTCACATTTCTTTTCCTCGAATAGACTCGTAATCCACTTCACCCACCACCAATCGCTGAACCCGAGTCCGCTTGGGTCGGTCGAGTTTACCGGATCGTTCAGTACATATCCGTAGAGATTGGGATCGCCTCCAGAGAACAAGGATGGATCTTTTGCCGTCCAACGGCCAATCGTCGGATTGTAATCGCGAGCTCCGAACCGTACGAGCTTTGTGTCCTGATCGTAAAGGCCTCCGGCAAAGCCGAAGGGCTGAAAGCCTGGATTCGTATCGGTCAGCACGTTTCCGAATTCGTCGTAGGAGATTTGCTCTACGATGGCGCCGCTCGCGGTATCGATGACCAACACCGGGCTCCCCAGCACATCGGAGATAATGCGATAGGTCGCGCCACCGCTGATCATGTAGTCCGGCGATGCCGATCCGGTCGCGTAGACGAATTGGCTGACCAGCTGATTATTGCCGTTCAGCTGCGCAACAATGCTGGTCTTGTCATAGAGGAATCCACTTATGAGAACGCCATTCACCGTCTTTCCAACGCGACGGTTCTTCGCGTCGATGACATAAGTGATCTTTGTCCCGTTGGGAAGGGTGGTTGCGGTGAGGTTTCCAAGTGCGTCGTATGTATACGTCGTCTTTTGTGCACCGATCTTCTGGCTCGACGTGTCGCCGCTCGCCGTGTAGGTGAATGACGCGCTGCCGTAAGTAAGGAGCCGATCCTCCGCATCATAGGTCCCATTCGCAGTGCCAGAGGTATTGGTTGCGCTGAGCCGGTTGGAGTTGGTGTCATAGGTGTAGCTGTCAACCGCACCGTTCTTGGCGGCCCCAGTCAAACGCCGAGCCAGGTCGTACGAGTAGGAGTACGCGTTGGCCACTCCGCCGATGGTTTCGGTCCTGGCAGTGATCATGCCATCCGCGTTGCGCGTGAGCTGGTCTTTATAAACTGCGGCACCGTTGACCGAAGCGGTGTAACTGGTCAGTTCGCCAAAGCCGTTATACGTACGGGTGTCGGTACTGACGCCGAGCGTTGTGCCCGTGATCAACCCGTGCTGGAGACTGCGCCTGACCGTCAATACCCCCGCCTTAGTCACCAATCCGTCGGTATCGTGGCCGAATGACACGGTACTGCCGCCCCCAACGGTCTGCGAAATAACCCAGAAATTCTTGTCGTAGGTGCGGCTCACGCTGCCCGCCACGGTTCCCGTCCAGGTGGACTTCGCCAGCAACGGGCCATTGTAGGAGTGGGTAATGTGTTCGCTGCCTCTACCCGCCGAGACCAGATTGCCCGTGGTTCCGCTGTACGCAAAGCTGCTGTTCGCGGTGGGCGTGGCGATCTTCGATAATCTTCCGGCTGTGTCGTAGGTGTAATTGATGGTCTGTCCGCCGGGGCGGGCAACGCTCGTCAGGTGCCGGTCCAAATCGTAGGCGAAGGTCGTAGCAGCGCCGCCGTTGGGCGGCGTGTAGCTGGCCGGGAGGTCGACTGCGGTGTAGGCGAACGTGTGAGCGGATTTTCCCGGCGGAGTCAGCGATAACAGATTACCGTTGGCGTCGTGGGTGTAACTTATAACCCGCGCATCCGGCAGCGTAGTGCTCAGGAGCCGCCCATCGGCGTCATAGGCGAACGTGGTTTTCAGCTTGAGCGGATCGGAGATGACGGAAACAAAACCCTTGGAATTATAGGTGAACGAGCTCTGGCGCACTCCTTGAGTGAAGGCTGCCAGCCGCCCCCTAGGGTTGTAGGAGAAAGCCATGGCGGTCAAACCCGTCACTTGCTTGCTGGCGACCCGCTCTTGAGCATCGAGTTCGGTGGTGACGGTTCGCCCCATAGGACTCTGGTCTACGTAAGTAAGATTCGAACCGGTGAAGGTGGATGTGTAGGAGCGTCCATTGGTGGTCTGGATATCCGTCTTGGTAGCCACGCTGAACGGATTGCCTGCGGCGCCGAGAGTGGTGGAACGGCTGCCACTCGTGGTCATGGTCAGGGCACCTTGGGTTACGGTCGAACCGGTGGCAACCGGAACCTGAAGCCCCCACACTGGATCGGGGCCGAATGTCGAGCTTGCGGAGGTACCGTCGGGTGACGTAAATGCCTCCGAACGCTGCTGCCCTTGTTGCGTCTCCGTGGCTGTCGACTGCAAGCCATTCGGCCCGATCGTGGTTTGCTGGTTGTTGAACGGAGAATTTCCGTTCTGCACCCAGGGTAAAGTGACTTGGCTTTGATAGCTGCTCGATAACCCCATCGCAGTCATGTGGCCCACGGTCCATCCCACGCCGGTCGTGGCGTTGGTGCGAGTCAGGGCGTGATAGCCTCCCACGGGGTCGGCGTCTTTGATCAGACGGCCCGTGCCGTCGTACGTGTAGCTATAGATATTGCCATTGGCGTCCGTGCGCGCAATGATCTGGCCCAGAGCCGTATTGGTGAACGACCGTAGCGTTCCCAAAGGATCCTTGATCTGCGCCAGGAATCCATTGCTGTCCATCGTAAGCACTGTGCTCTGCGCGTACGGCGACACAATCAACTTGGCTTGCTCCGCCGCATTTCGCTTGATGGTCACGACGTTGCCGCTGCCGTCGGTGACGGTCACCAGATTGCCGGCGCTGTCGTAGGCGAACTGATAGAGCACCGCTCCCGTTAGCGGCCGCAACGTCTGCAGATGCTGGCCCGTGGAACTGAACACATACACCTCACCGCCCAACTCGGAAGTGAGCAGCGTATTGCCCAGGTAAGTTACGGGAACGCCCAACTGATAGCCATTGCGCTGCCCGCCATCGCCCAGGTATAGCGTCTGATTCGCCGGGTTAAAGGCGTGGTGGACGCTCAACGTCCAGCCGCCGATCATCAGCGCGTCGCTATTCGCCACGCCGTCTCCTCCGGCCGCCGCCAGTCGGCTCCCCTCGTAATGCAAATACATCCCGGCGCCGACAAGGGCCATGTCCTCGCCCAGGCTTTGGTTACGGCAGCCCACCGTCGATCCGACCTTTTTCTTGCAATCCTTATCGTCCTTGTAGATGGGAATGAGCTGGAACCCCAGCACCCAATCGGACGGGATACCAAAGCCACAGTCGGCAGCGCCGCCGAAGTGTGCCCCGGACTGTATGAGCGGTTGCACAGTCGCGGGAAGGGCGAACGTAGGGATGTCAGGATCCACATTCGTACAGGCCAAGTTCAGAGGACTCAGGGTAATCAATGAAGTCGAGCTCGAAACGCTCCCGCAGCTGTTGGAGGTAAATGTCGCGTTCACGTCCACGGCGGGAAAGAAATTGTAGGTATTAGCGGAAGTATCGATGGCCAGATCCGCAGCTGAGAGAAAGTTGACTCCGCCGGTGATGTCAAGGTTGTTGGGTGTATTGTCACCGCATTTCGCCTTGCCATGATCGTCGGCCGTTCCTGCCGCAGTGGCGTCCATGCCACCGAATACTACCCCCGTGCAGGAAGCCCCCCCGCTGGGCATGTTGGGGGAACCACTCATCTGGTGGTTGATTGTCCAGGAATATGTCCCATATAAGTCCGTGCCGGATCCGGTTGCGGTCATGGTGTAGTCGGCTTGAAAGGACGTGATGGGCGTGTAGCAAGCCTGTGCCTGGGCTGGAATCGACTGGACGATAAGCGCGGACCACAAAAGACACCAAAAACCGGACCGAAATAAGCGATAGGTACAAGGGCGAGGCATGTTTTTCTCCGGTTGACGACTCTAGGGACTAGTTCCCTGAAGGGAGGGGCCTCCAGAAATGCGACCCGTCGCAGGTCTAGAGGACTGGAAGTGCTTATGCCTGCTTCTGGACAACCCGTCAACCTAAGCGGGACGAGTTTCTGGCGAGTTTCTGGCGAGACGCCTAAGTCGAAGAAAATAATGGCTCTTACCAGACTTGGGTAACGCTGCTTCGCCCGGGCGGTGCATTAGGGGGGATGACAATCATCACAGCAGTTGTTGTTTCTCAGCGGATGTATCGTGCCCTCGAACTGGCAGGATTGAAGGGCTTTTCGTGTGAGATTGCCCGTCTCGTTTGATAGCTGTTGCAACATCCCCATAGCGCTCATTGACCATGGTCAAAACGCGCTATGGCCTGTTAGCGACAGTTGACGAAGAGATGGCGGATTTCAGGGGTCGTAGAATGATCGGCTCGGACTTCCATTTTCGTTGAAGCGCACCATAGGCTAACATAGCCGGACCCATGGAAACCTCGCCTGCCACTACTCCTGGTGTGCCACGTCTGCGCCGAACGCTCACGCTTTGGGACTTGATCTTTTACGGCATCGTTCTCATCCAGCCCATAGCTCCAGTGCCGTTATATGGCGTGGCGCAGAAACTTTCTGACGGTCACTTTGTACCATCATTCTGATCGCCCTGTTCGCTATGCTGATTACTGCGGTCAGCTATGGACGCATGGGCGCGCTTTATCCGACGGCAGGTTCGGCGTATACGTACGTTGGAAAGGGCCTCAATCCGCATCTTGGATTTCTGGCGGGCTGGGCGATGATTCTGGATTACCTGTTGCAGCCGCTGATCAATACGGTCTGGATGGCGACGGCGTTGCACGAGCGCTATCTGCCGCAAATTCCGTACGTCGCGTGGGCTCTGTTGATTGCTGGCATCATGACGGTGCTCAATCTTGCTGGCGTGAAATCATCGGCCCGCGCCAACAAGGTTCTGCTGGCGATCATGTCAGTGGTAGTGGCGTTTTTCGTGTGGCTGGCGATTCGCTACCTGTGGCACGGGCAGGGATGGGCTGGACTGCTCTCGACCGAGCCGTTCTATAACCCGAAGACTTTCAACGCTCATAAGATACTCACCGCGACTTCTTTCGCGGCGCTGACCTACATCGGCTTTGACGGCGTGACCACACTGGCCGAAGATGTGGAGAATCCCAAGCGCAACGTGCTGCTCGCGGTGGTGCTGACTTGTATCTTTGCCGGTGTGTGCAGCGGGTTTGAAGCTTATCTGGGGGCTCGCGTATGGCCCGATTGGCGCACCTTCCCGAACCTTGAGACCGCGTTTATGGATATCTGCAGCCGGGTTGGCGGAGTGCTTCTGTTCAATGCCATGGGCTTCATCCTGATCGTAGCGGCTTTTGGCAGCGGACTGACGGGCACGCTGGGTGCGGCGCGGTTGCTGTTTGGCATGGGCCGTGACAACGTCCTGCCCAAGAAATTCTTCGGCTATCTCAAACCTGGCACCAGCACTCCGACTTACAACATCCTGCTGATTGGCGGTCTGGCGTTTGTGGGGGCTGTGCTTCTCAACTACATCGGCAGCGCTTATGAACATGCGGGAGAATTGTTGAATTTCGGCGCGTTCCTTGCGTTCATGGGAGTGAACTTTGCCTGCTTCTGGCAATTCTCCGTGACCGCAAAGAAGACCGGCGCAGAGCGGCGGTTGGTGCGCGATGCGATTTTGCCGCTGATCGGTTTTGTCTTCTGCCTCGTAATCTGGCTCAATCTGAACATCATCGCCAAGACCGTGGGTGGGATCTGGTTCGCGATTGGGCTACTTTATGTCGGATCCAAAACGAACTGGTTCCGGTCGGCGCCGGTGATGATTGACTTCAGCGAATCCTAGAAGGTTGTTGTTGAAACATCGCCATATCGCTCACTGGCCAAGCCGGGACCCATTACTTGTTTTCGGTGAAAAACTGAATGAGGTTCCCGTCGTTGTCCTTGAACAAGAAGGTGCGCACGCCCATATCCTTATCTTCAAATACTCCAGCCTCGATGCCGCGTTTCTGCAAGTATGCGGCAACCGCGTCGAAGTCCTTTCGCGCCAGAATCACTCCCGCCTTGAGCAGACGAGGCACCGAAGCTTCATTATCAACTCTGGGTAACTGTTTGCCATCATGGTGGATGAGTTCCACAAAAAGGTCGTGGCCACCCAAGACAACCGTTTCGGCGGCAACGTGAGCTGATTTTCCGCGCTTCACCACATGAAGGCCAAGATTCGACTCGTACCAATGCGAACTCGCATTGAGGTCTGTGACCACGATGGCGACAAATGCACCTTGAGCGACGAAGGCAGGTACGTCCATCGGGGGTCTCTGCCCCTGTGCAGCCGCTCCTCGTGAGGCAAATAGGAAGAGCGCTATGAGGCACTCGTATTTGAATGTGATTTTCATTTTGGGTTAGACCGCCCACCCTGGATTCTCGCACGGAGCGCCTCCCGCGCAGCTTCACTGTTGAAAAATCGCCATTTCACTCAAAATCCCCCACTCGGGGCGAAGAGACGGCGCAAACTTGTGACATGGCCTGGTTATTTCAGTTAGCACTCCTTTGATTCCCCACTACGATCGCCTGGGATCGGTGATACCGATCACAGCGAGCGCAGCCGACCAGCCGTAGTTTGGTTTCGAGGGTCCGAGTTCTGCCTCATACGGAAGGCGGCCCCGCAAGACCAAGGCAACTCGGAGAACGTCGGATTTCCCCCGACCTGGTCCCGCGCTCATCAGTGCTCTCTGGGCCGTCGCGAAACCCAAACAGTAGACGAATCCTGACCAGCCACGTGATGTGGCGGGAGGACTAAAGACAATATGTTGAGAAGAACGAGGAACCGTGCTTCTCAAACTTCAGGGTTCGACTTGGCTTTCATTCGATGTGCACAGTCAAAGGAGGAAACATTATGAACTACAAGAGATTCCAGGGAGTTGCGAGTGCGGCTCTGATGATCGTCATCCTGGTTACTCTCGTCTTGGTGTCCGGCGCGTGGGCCAGCAAGTTCAAAATATTGTATGAGTTCAAGGGTTACCCCGACGGAGAACATACCTACACCGCTGTGATCTTCGATAAGCAAGGCAACCTCTATGGGACGACGGTGGTCGGTGGTGCCAACGTCTGGGGTACTGTCTTCAAATTGATGCCAAATCCTGACGGAAGCTGGACCGAGAGTCTGCTGCACGAGTTCGGAAAAGATGACGATGGAGCGGTGGCTCCCCTAGGCGGTCTGGTCTTCGACGCCACCGGAAGTCTCTACGGCACTACAGGAGCGGGCGGTATTGGATGCGGCGTGGTTTTCCAGTTGAGCCCTAGTCTAGACGGAAGCTGGACCGAACGGGGAATAGACCAGGATTATTGCCACCCGAACGGCCCGATGATTCTTGACGGAGCCAGCAATCTGTACGGAACAAGCACAATGGGAGGTAGATTTCAATATGGCGATGTCATCAAGCAAACAGCAAACCCGGACGGAAGCTGGACTAAAAGTGTGCTCTACAACTTTACGGGTGGCAGGGACGGTGGCTATCCTGGCCTGGATGGGCCTCAACAAGGGAGCCTCGTGTTCGACGGAGCAGGCAACCTCTATGGCACTACTTCTGCGGGAGGCGTCTCTGGATATGGGGTTGTTTACCAGTTGACTCCCAATGGGAATGGCGGGTGGATAGAGCACGTACTTCATTCTTTTTTGGCTCGCCCTGGAAAGACTCCCGTTGCCGGCCTTGTCATCGATCGCGCAGGCAACCTCTATGGCACGACGCTAGCGGGGGGAAGCGCTGACGCAGGCATTGTCTTCAGACTTACGCGTGGCTCCAACGGTAAGTGGATGTACACCGTGCTCCATGTCTTCAGAGGCGGTGAGGACGGAGCCAATCCGTGGGGAAGCCTAATCCTAGATGCCGCCGGCACTCTCTATGGCACAACCACAGCCGGCGGTGCTTTTGGAGGTGGCAATGTTTTCACGCTGACCCTCGGCACGGACGGCAAATGGACTAAGCAAGTGCTTCATCAGTTCGGTAGTGGCGGCATCGCCGACGGATACACTCCCTATGGGGGCGTAGTTTTGGACGGTGCTGGCAATATCTACGGCACAACGTATTCAGGCGGGCGCTATAACGCTGGTGTCGTTTTTGAAATCACACCATAACTTGTTCCGCGCGTCGCGACTTTTACTCTACCGTTGACTCCCACTCTAACAGTGGACCGCAACCTGCCCTGACCGCGCAAAGACAGGGGATATTCGCAATTCCAACGGCAGGGGGGAGGCCCGAAGATACAGATTTTCTGAAGGCACGCAATACGAGCACGAAGCCGGCCCTCCGGGCGACTCTTCCCACGCGGGCGTTTGGAAGCGGCTGAGTCGATTGTTGGCGCAAAATCGCCATAGCGCTCATTGACCCAGGGGCGTTGAGTTGGGCAGCGCTTCGTCCGCTTAGAATTCAACCGGTCATTCCGGTCGATTCGGTTGAGGTGCCGGGTACAACCAAGGAACCGGTATTCCCTTCAGCTCAATTTCTCGTAAGAGCTGCTGATACTGGTCTTCGATTTCTGCCAACTCCCTCAGGAGCCCGCGTCTCTTGAGTTCCAGACCCGCCAGAACCCTCAATTCTATTGGTGCTCGACTTTGGCAGCTGGCTCTTTCTTGCTCTGGTTTTGGCAGTGTCAGTTGGTACTCCGAAATGAATTTGGCTATCACATGCTTTACTCCTGGCGTTTGGTTCCAGACTCCGCGCTTTCCGCCTGCGGCTCGTTTCGCCATTCAACAAACAACTTGCCATCTTGCATTGAATAG
>JADGNQ010000367.1 GCA_017883385.1 Candidatus Sulfotelmatobacter sp. | reverse complement strand
CCGAGGGCACGCACCTCCGAAAGTTCAAGGACAACAATCCGGGCGTCTGTTTGCGAGGTCACGGCTTCGCGCAACTTATAAGCGGATTCACTCGCCACAATTCTGCCCTTGCACCTAACGACGGCCAGTTCACCTATGCTTGCAACGGTCACATTCAGCATGATTTCCTCCCCATCAGACATTGATCCCTCTACACCACAGCACGGGCCGTACCATTCCTTTATTTTGTTCAAGATGCGTCATTGCGTTCTTGGCGACACCGGAATTCCTAGAGGAAACGAGCAGATTTAGCCTAGAAAAACGGCACAATTTCTATTGCAGGTAGCGCCCGCACATTGGGGGAAATTGTGGCAGATCAGAACGCTGGGGCAACCAGACGAATCAACTACATCGTCAATGTGACGCCCGGCGTGCGACTGGCATTCTGAAGTGAAGCCGCAGAATCCGACTCGTCGTCCTGCCCAGCGATCCGCAGGAAATGTTCAGCAAGCAGTTCGTGCCTCTGCCTCTTTTCGCCTGCGTTCGGGACACCGTCCCGCATCTCCAATACGAGTTTCGCCATCTCAGTCGCAATCTCCATCGGGGTCTCAGGTATTGTCGAGTCTTGGTTCCGAACGCAAACTTGCGCGAGGTTGCGGCAGCGGTTCCTAACCTTACAGAGGCGTCCAGTCGAACACGATTACCGATTTCTTGAGCGTTCATGCGATTTTCCGCCGAGGGTCAGGACTTGAGGCGGGTTGCCCCCAAGATTGAGCCGCGCCTTTGGAACTTGGCACCGCCGAAATTGTTGCGAGTGTCCCGCCTGCACGAGAGTTAGCGTGGCGAGTTCGGCTTGACGGGCACCGCAGGAGTGGACCCGCTCTGAATAGCCCTCACGTACTTCTCGATTCCTCGAAGTTCAGACTCGGATACGCCTTGATTCAGGAATGAATGGGCGTAGGCCTGATGTCCGTTTCCGCGTGCAATGGCACCGAACAGTTCTTGATCGGAAAGGCTGACGATTGTCTTCGAACGTAGGTCTGGAATCTTGCCGATGGCGGATGATGCCCGACCGCTGCCATCGGCTGTGTGGCAAGAAGCGCAATGCTTGACGTAGGCAGGCGGTGGATCAATCGCAAAAGCAACTCCGCAATACCCGAGTACTACGACTATGAAGAGTGCATTAGAATACTGTTTCACTGCCTACTCCTTAGCATGAATGTCGAGATAGTATCCTCGATAGGGAGCGCCAGCACATAACAGCGGTAATGGCACTTCAGTGGTGTCTTGCCGCTTACCTATGGGCCATATCCAGTATCGCCCGCACTGGTGCGAGATATGGCAAGTCGGAAGCTGTTAGACGCGGGTCAATGGGTCTAGCAGCCACGCTCGAGGTCATAGCCGATCACAGTCTACTTGGGGTGAAAAGGGCAAACAGTAAGGAGCGTGCGGGCAAGCCTAGAGAGTAACTGGATCGAACAGAAGGACTTGGGACGCCGCGGGCAACGGTTAGATCGGCAAAATAAGGAACCGAAAGCGAGGTGACCCTGATCACAGCGCGGCGAATGGGCACAGCGACTATAATGCTGTCTCTTCTTCCTTTTATCCGTCGATCTACAGCAACGCAGAGGCATCCTATGACAGAGAAGCAGATCAATCTTTCCGCGAGATTAAAGCGATTGGGTTTCACCAAAGGGTACCAGATCAAGCTGTATGGTGAAGTATTCGAGTTGGTCAGCGAGCCAATCCTTATGGCAGACAACGTAGTACTTGTGGACGCAGTCGAGAGGAAGTCTGGGCTGTCTAGGCGCGTCCGCATTCCGCTACCAATCGTGAACATGGCAAGCGCGGCATAGCAGTGGTTTTGAGCGCAATTGATCGCCGGGGCGTTAACCGAAAGACCTCAATGATAGCCCGGCGCACACTCCCGACGCGACCCTTTGACGTTTTGAGTGTTGAAATCAGGAGCGGGTGCTGGAAAAATATTTGACCAGAAGGGGAACGCACCGTTTTAGCGCTCGAAGCTGGCGCTGCTCACATGGAAATCGTCCCAAAAGTGCCAGTCGCCGCTGAGAAACCGCGCCGAGCAGGCTATTGCCGAAATCGAGTCGCTGGAGCGCATCTTCGCCGTGCCGGACACCAGACCGCTGAGCGCGAGCGACCTCTCGGCTGTAAATCGAAGGCACGACGACATGCACGCGCAAAGCCCGTGGTTTCGGCTTTGGCAGCGGTATGGGGTTTGCTGCCAAGACGAATCTGCTTCGTTGAGCCGCTGAAAGTACCTCGACCGGGACGCCCGCAAGTGAAAAGCCTACCGCTAGTGACGGTCCACTCGCGTAAATTGCAAGGCTCACGTTTTTTCATGAAACGCCTTCGCTCGGTGAATAGGCACACGACGGAACCCCAAAACAGGGGTCAAAATTCAAACTGAGACAATACCAGCTTGTCCAGAAGCCTGACCATCGCAAGTGTGTCTTGACCACAGTACTCCAGTAGTGTTTTCCTGACCCTGTCCCGCTCGGCTTGATCCAAGCCGCCTCGAATGAGCGATCCCCACGCTAGCCCTGCGTCCGTACCGTCCGCGACCTCCATGCCTTCGTAGGTCATCCCCGGCACGAGTGCAGGAAGCACATTCTTAATTGAGTATGACCCTGCAAAGTTCGGATGGTACACATGGTTCCTGACAATGGGAAGCAAGTCCCACAGACGCCGCTGGATTTTCTTGATGCGCCCCGAAAATTCCGGCAGCCACGCCGCAAGATCTGAGAGCCGCTGCGACTCGAACCCTGAGTAGACGACTATGCTTCCAATCTTGCCAAGTGTGGCAACGAGTGACGAGATGAACTCGCGCCGGGGATCGTTCGCGTCTGTGGCTAGGAACTCGTGATGTTCCAGTGTCGCGCCGGGCTCCCGCAGCACATGCACACTAAACTGAAACGGCAATTGATCGTAAGGGCGCATGCCGGGAAATCTCGGAACTGCCGGATTCACGGCTTCAAAATCTGCGAAGTTCAGCGGGTACGTCAACCCACCCAACACCTCGCCAAGTTCCGGGCTAAACCACGGTTTCCCGGTTTGCACGCACGTGCCTGCACGCCGCTGTATCTCGGTCAATTCGAGGTCATCGGGTACATTGTGGATGGACTGGACACCCAACTCCTCCAATTCCTCCACAGCGCTCGCGTGGAGTCGCGGCAGGTAGCCGACATGGTCGTCCGGGCGCGGCGGATTGCAGCATGGCCATGCGGATGGCGTCGGTGCCGTATTTCTCGGTGACTACCAGCGGGTCGATGACGTTGCCTTTGGTTTTCGACATCTTCTGGCCTTCGGCGTCGCGCACCAGGGCATTGATGTAGACGTGGCGAAACGGCACCTTGCCCGTGAAATGCAGGCTCGCCATGATCATGCGC
>JADGNQ010000177.1 GCA_017883385.1 Candidatus Sulfotelmatobacter sp. | reverse complement strand
GCGAGTACCGCTACAAGTTCCGCATGGAGCCGGTAGCGCCCGCGGCTGGGCGGGCAAAGTAACCCCGGAGCTATCGCAGGGCCACGGGAATCGACGTCAGCAGGATGCATGCGGTCAAGCTCGCCGGCCAGGCCGATCCACGCGCCAGCGTCTCCCAGAGCACGTCCAGCATCTCCGGTAACCAAGTTCGCTGGGGATCGCCCGACGCCATTTCGGCTCCATTCTAATCCGCTGATGGTGCGCGCGGCTGCCGTCCTCCGGCTGCCCTGGGCCTCGGCTACTTCTGGGCAACGAGCCGGGCTATGCGTTCGGGCCGCCAGGACCAGTCGGCTTGGGCTCGAGTGTCTTCGTATCGGAGGATGCGGAGGCGCCCGAATACCTCAAACAGTCCGTTGGGTTTGGGCAGCCATGCGGCTGCGCGCTCGCTGCCCGATTCGTCCATCAAGTGCTCGAACACCAGAATGCCGCCCGGCTTGAGCAGCTGCGAGGGCTGCTCAGGGAGCGCTTCGGGTTTGCTGCGCACTGGGAGAAGCGAGACTTGGCGGGTTACGCGCTGGTCGTCGGACACAACGGACCCAAAATGAAGCAGTCAGCGGAGAGCGAGATGGAAGCGCCCGAAAGCAGTGGGCCGACGCGCTTGGATGAGAACCTCTTCCCTGTCATCCCGCCCGGCTACCCTCCAAAAGGGATAGTCACCTTCAGGAACGGCGACACCCTCTTCAACACCGGCGCACGTCACGCATCAATGGATATATTAGCGGTCGAATTGTCGCGCTACTTAAAGCAACCCCATCGTCGACGGGACGGAGCTAACTGCGAAGTACGATTTCGTCCTATACTGGACGCTCGATTCGTCTGCTGCTGCGCTTACTGCCGACGGTGGGTTGGCGGCAATAGGCACGTCCCTTCCGACCCTTCAACAGGCGCTACAGAAACTCGGTCTCAAGCTGGAAAGGCGGAAAGTAGCGACCGACGTGCTAGTCGTGGATCACACGGACAAAGCCCCGACAGAGAACTGAGCCGAGTGACCATTGGCGGCGGTATCGCGTCAACAAAGCGCCAACACCGAACTAGGCAAGCGCGAGAGGGTCAACGGACGTGAAGTTACCGGAAATTTGGTCGCCACATGCCACCTGGTCGTATCACGCGCGTTGCTGATATTTGCTCGGCTCAGTGGGCCAGATCCTCCCTGACGGCATAGTGTTTACGAACCGTCACTGTTGATCCCGGCCATGATCCCTAAACGCTAGCGACTGATCGCGGGCAATCACCGGGCCGCGCGCAAGCAGCGTCAATCCGCGAGTTGCCGACAAATCAGCCAAGTGGGCTGCATAAACTAGAGCGCCCGGCAGGAGTGTGGCGTTAGGTTAGGTACGCCCCGGACCGAGTGCCTGACTCGCAACCAGCCACCGACTTCCAAATGGGCCGTGCCCGATAGAGAACCGCGGTGATCGGGCACGAAGGGGCGTTGCACTTTCCAATTCTTGAAGAGTCATAGCGTCAGTCGCGGTGTGTAAACTCGCCTGACTCCTCAAATCGGTTGTAATCGCCATCGCGGGCGAATTGGAAGCGTTGCCACCGCGCGGTTCAGTCGAAGGTGACGACTACTCACCGCAGTCTCACGACTTTCCGGCATGGTCGCCATATTCCCAGTCATAAGGCACGGCGGTGTCGCCGAGGATGAATCTGACCAGATCGGCGAAGCCAGCCTCCGAACGGACATCGTTCGAAAGAATGACGACGCAACGCTGGCTGGCCTCAATGCAGACCATCGCATTAGCCGTCTGGCCGTCGTGCCCGCCTTTGTAAAAGCCATGGCCCTGCGGGCCGTCGAAGACGACCACACCCAGACCCGCGTACAGATCTTTGCGCTGCTCACTCGCGGGCAGATCCGGCAGAAAAGGAGGGAACTGATGGGCAGTAGTGATATGGAGCAGCGGCTTCGTCATCTCGGCACGCGATGCCGCGCTCAGGCCATCGCCTCGCACTAGGGCAGCAACGAATTTCGGCAGGTCGGAGATCGTGGTGTCCATCGAGCCTGCCACGCGCACTTTGCGGCGTTGGTCGTGTTCCTGAATCTCGCCCTGATCGTTCCAACCATCGGCAACGTTAGCGACAAAAGCATCACGCCAGACCAGACTAGTACGGGTCATGCCCAGCCGGTCGAAATTGGCCCTGGTCAGATCGCCCAGATCGACCCCCAGCCCCTGTGCCTTACGGCCATGCTCGATGACGAATTGCAGCAGAATGAAACCTTCGCCTGAATAGTTGAAGCGCACGCCCGGTTCGAAATGGATGTGCAGCTTATGGTCTGGTTCGATGAACCAGAAGTTGGCGAAGCCGGTCGAATGGGTCAGACTCATGCGCGGTGTGATCTTTTGCCAGCGCGAATCGTCGGCCAGGTCCTTGTATGGCCCGTACTTGTCGGGGAAGACCGGATCGGGGCCATAAGCCGGCAGCGGTTTATCGAGATCTTCCTTCATGGGCTTGTCGAGCTTCAGCTTGCCCTGATCGACCAGTTGCATTACTGTGTATGCAAAGACCGTCTTGGTAAGCGACGCGCCATACATCACGGTGTCCGCGGTTAGCGGATCTCCCTTGGCGTTACGGATGCCGTAGGCATGGACATAGCCGACCTTACCGTGATCGACCACTGCAACTGCCATGCCCCTGGCGTTGGTGCGGGCCATCAGTCTTTTCACTTCGGCGTCGATGGCGGCGGCATTTGGCATTGTTTGAGCGCGGGCCTCGATTGTAGGGAAGCAGGCGGCCATCAGCACAGCCAGCACCGGAAGAGCCTTGTTGTTCGTGGTCACATGAGTCCTTTCAAGCGGTTCTGATTAGAAGCGTCGGGCCGGTGGTAATCCACAGTCGCATGCGGATCTTCGAGCCGGAACATCGCGGCCTCGAAGGTCTGCGCTCCGTGAGCAGGCCGTCGCGCCGTTTGACCGGAGCAGGGAATCGCGATTCCCGCCATCACAACCAGGCCGGATGCAAAGAAGAGTTTTACCATCTTGAGCCTAACCGGGCTGGGGGCGACGTCATCCCCGCATCGAAAGCCGCCAGGTCGCGTTTCAGGCGAATGAGTTTTTCTTCCAGAGCGGCGATCACAGTGTTGCCCTCGGCGCCTGCGCCTGCTTCTTTTCTGAACAAGGACAATTGCTTTTCGTCGAGCGCCATCTCTTCTTCGATGGTTGCCCGGTAGCGTGCGCGGGCCTCGTCCGTTTTGGCCTGCTCTTGTTTCTGCGCGTCCATCAATCTGTCGAATTTCGCCTTGTCGCCCTGATTTCCGGCCGCCGGCGGTCCGTCCGGCGCCACGTTGTAGGTAGTCGTGAGCAGAGTGCGGCTCTGTGCGGCCAGTTTGCTCTGGTCCGCAAAATCCTTCAGTAGCCGCTGATAGGCCGCGATTGCCTGCGACCGGTTTCCCTGCTTGCGATAGCACTCGGCTATGCGGAAGAGCGCTGTCGCCGCAGTCTGGCGGGCCTCCACGAATTGCGTCATCACCGCCTCATATTGCTGGATCGCAGCGCGCGGATTCTGTTTGGAGTCTTCCTCCAGAATGCCGTTGCGCAACGAGTCCGCCATATGCTCCTGCGCAAAACTGGTTGCCGCGCATGCCAGCAAAATCGCAATCACTGTCCTGAATCTCATTCCGTTAATTCTCCTCATCCGCAGTGTGCCGCAATTCGTCCCCGCACATGTCACACTTCTGCAAAATCGCATTCCGCGCCTTCCAGCCGGTAGCCTACGCCATGCACGGTCACGATCCAGCGCGGATTTTTCGCGTCCTCTTCCACCTTGGCGCGAAGACCGACGATGTGATTGTCCACGGTCCGCGTGGTGGGAAACGCCGTCGCGCCCCACACCAGATCCAGAAAACGCTGGCGCGAAACCGGCTCTCCTTCCGCCTCGGCGAGCAGCCGCAACATGGCAAATTCCCTAGCCGCCAGATGAAGCGGCTCACCACCCTTATGTGCCGTCAGCTTGACCAGATCGATGTGCGTGTCGCCCATCGTGATCGCCCGCGGCACTCGGCGATCGGCCTGTGTCCGCCGCAGCAGCGCCCGCACCCGCGCCAGCAGTTCCTCCGTGCTGAATGGCTTCACCAGGTAATCGTCCGCGCCGCTGTCCAGACCGGTGACCCGATCCGGGATCTGCCCTTTGGCCGTGACCATCAGGACGGGAGTTCGAATCGCAAGCCGCCGCAGTTCGGCGCAGACCGCGTAGCCATCGAGCTTCGGCATCATCACGTCGAGCAGGATCAGGTCGGGCTTCTCAGCCACAGCCAGTTGCAGCCCTGCGACTCCGTCCGCGGCTGTTTGCGCGCGGTAACCTTCGGACTCGAGGATGTCGCGCAGCGCGACACGCATGGCATGCTCGTCTTCCACAATAAGAATGCGCGCACCCGTATTCGGCGTGTCCATGCTCATCGCGGCAACTCCAGACCGAAGCGGCTACCGTGTCCGGGGCTACTCTCCACGAGTACGTGGCCACCATGCGCTTCGGCGACATGCTTCACGATGCTCAGACCGATGCCGACGCCCTCAGTTTCCCGGCGCAGCTCCGAGCCATATCGATAGAAGAGATCGAAGATCTTTTTCTGCTCTTCGGCGGGAATCCCAAGGCCATCGTCGATGACCCAGAACCGGACTACCGCCGGCAACAATTCCACCTCAACACGCACTTCGCCATCGACCGGCGAATGCTTGATGGCGTTATCGAGCAGGTTCACCATGCTTTGTTCCACGGCTTCACTGTCCCACGAAGGTTGCAGGCTTTCAAATTCCGGCGGCGGCTCGCTCAGGCGGACCCGCACCCCACGCCCGGCCGCGCCCGGCTCCATCAGCATCACGGTGTGGCGCAGCAGCGCCAGCGCGTCGAGCGGCTCGCGATGGTACTCCTTCCGGCCCTGATCGATCCGCGAGAAATCGAGTACGTTTTCCACCAGTGAAGAAAGACGGCGGCACTCGCGCACAATCAGCCGGTAATAATTTCTTTGCTTTTCCGCACCGTCCACACGGCCGCTCTCCAGACTCTCGGCCATCAGCCGGACAGCGGCCAGCGGCGCACGCAGTTCGTGCGACACGCTCGAGACCAGATTGGATTTCATTTCGTTGAGGCGCGTCTGGTCGCGGTAAGTGTGCCAGAGACGCCAAATCCCCAGTAGTGCCGCCGTTGCCGCTGTGAAGATGAGCCACTGCGTCGGCAGCAGTCGCCGTGGATAAGGGGCGTAGAGGAGATCGGGTCTCGTGAGGTCGATCGCGAGCGTGAACGGGTACCTGGCGTTGAGCACGAAGCTGCCCTTGATATTCGCGAGTTGAGCGAGTTTCGGATTCTTCCATTCGCCAATGTTCCAGCGCTCTCCCTCGACATCGAGCCACGCTCCCAGATAATCGGGCAGATTCACGTGGAGCGAACGCACCAGGGGTTCCAGCCGAACCAGCGTGATTCGCCATCCGCCATACTGCGGAATGCACAAAGCCAGCCCGGAACCCGGGGCCAGCGTTGCCGGCGCAGGCTTCCCACCGTTCAGCGGAGCCCTCGGCGTTCCCGCCCCGTCAATGGAGTAAAGAATCGTAGGCCCGGCGAACCAGCGCTGTAACCGGGGAACGAAGTCCTGCATCGTTTCACGCGTGCGCTGTCGGCCGCTTTCCTGTTGCTGCCAGCTATCACGCAGCCGCGCGGCCATGCTCCTGGCGGACTCCGTAGTGGTTGCACTGGCGGCAACCTCGTCCAGAATAGTCGCGGAAAGAAACGACGGGTTGCTGGCAAGATTGGCCTCGATCGTAGCTGCGAGATCCCGCGGCAGATCTCCTTTTGCCACATGTCGCAGCGCAAGAAGCAAAGCAAGATCCGCAACGGGCGTGCCCGATTCGGTTACCTCGCCGGGGTATTGTTGCGCGATAGTGACGGCCTGGCGAATCAGCGCATCGCTGTCGCTATGCGGCTCAGCCGCAATCAGCAAACCCAGTTGCGCATTGGCGTGCACAGGCCTGGGATTGCCAGGTCCGCTGAGGGCCATGAGTGCTTTGTTAGCCGCTTCCGTCTTCGGATGTTGAAATCTCGCGTCCTGTACGGTCTCCCACAACTCTGCATCGCGCGGCCGCAGCTTCGTCACCCAGTCGGAGGGCGTCGGAACGCGTAGGTAGTCGGGCACCGCCCTCCCCTGGCCATCCACGATCTCCCCTTGTATGGCGAGCCCGTTCTTCAGGCTCACGGCAAGAAATGCGCTGATCTGCTCGCCGATCTGCCGCGCTGCATCGGGACCGAGGGAATTGGCGCGATTCCTCGCGTCCTGCTCAATCGCCGTCCTGTCTTCGCGAAGAAAATGGAGCGCGACACCAGACAAAACCACCACCGGCAGCACAATAAGTGCCGCCTGTCCGATCCATGCCAGTTGCGCGGGGCGCAGCGTTTTCATGCATGATCATCGTAACGCGGCGGCTCTGGCCGTAGTGTCACGATTTTGTATGAATATTCAGGCCCGCAGGCAAAGGCGAGTTCGGCATCGTCAGGATTCTGTTTATGGTCTTGGCGGAAAGGCCGGAGCTGAAGCCGAATTCCCGGCGGCAACTGATGACATCCTGGCTAGTGATCGACGGCGAGAGCACCGAGCGAAGACTGACGCTTCGGAATTATCGGATGTGCGCCGGAAGAACCAGGGGATTCGCGTATCCGCCGCGTCACGTGCCAGCGGCTGACATGGCCGCGACGAGTGAATAACCCATGATCAACGGCGAAGCGTGGATTTACCTTTCGCGACTTTCGGCGAGCCACGGAACCGGTCCGATTCCGTTGCGGGCTGGAAGTCGTTCGAGGAAGAGTGAATGGAGCACCCACCTGTCACGGCGAAGTGTAGAGCGCAGCACTTGCCCCTGACGGCGTAGGAGCGGGTTGCTGGGAGATCCTGACAGGCGACGGTCCAAAGGAAGCCGTCTCCGATGTCAGAACCACCCAAGAAAAAGCGCCCGCCTAAGCGCGTCCTCGCGCTTCCCGACCTCGAACAGTCCAAAACGGCGGTACTCAATACACTCACGTCAAAGAGTGGTCAGCGCAGCTATGATCGGGCCGTAACCGATTTCGTCGATTGGTACTGTTCAGAACCGCGCCTCGCATTCAACCGTACAGTGGTTCTGCGATACAGGATCTTTCTCGAACAGAAGCAGTATGCAGCCACAACCATCAATCTCCGCTTAGCTGCTGTCCGACGTGTCGCGTTTGAAGCCGCCGATTCCGGCCTTCTCAGTCCGGAACTCGCTGCCGGAATCCGACGAGTCAAGGGCGTCCGCCGAATCGGAGTTCGCGTTGGAAACTGGCTGACAGCTGAACAGGCGAAGAGGTTGCTCGCAGTCGCCGATCGGGGTTCGCTGCGGGGCAAGAGGGATCACGCCATGATCGCAATGCTGGTCGGATGCGGACTGCGCCGCGGCGAATTACTTGCCCTTCGGGTTGACTCCATCCAGTCGCGCGAGGAGCACTGGGTTATCGCCGACCTCCTGGGCAAAGCTGGGCACATCCGTACCGTACCAATCCCCTCATGGGTGAAGGCAGCGATCGACGAATGGACGGAAGCCGGTTGCATCACCGAAGGCGCGCTATTTCGAATCGATCAACAGAACGGGTCGGGTCTGGGGAACAGGCATGACGCCCAAGGTGCTCTGGGAGGTCGTCCGAACCGCCGCGAAACGTGCCGGAATTGAAAAACTCGCGCCGCATGATCTTCGGCGCCAGCTGCGCGAGGCTCTGCCATATTGCCGGTGGCGAGCTGGACCAGATCCAATTTCTGCTTTGACACGTCTCGATCCAAACGACGGAACGGTACCTCGGCTGCAAGCAGAAACTGCGCTTTGCCGTCAACGACCGAATGGGCATCGAACCAGACAATCCACCGGCTTCGCAGTAGTATCTGCGCTTGATAGGCCGCCACTTCGCGCCCAGGCAGGAGCTACTGCAACCAAAGGGCGTTTCGGTTTAACTTCCGGATGGCCGACGGGCAATCGAAGCTGTGAGCCGAGTTTTGGGGCTCCGGTATTTTGGTTTCGCCGTTCAACGGCCGTCTGGTGGCACTGTGCTATAGTACTGCACATAATGAGACCGCTAACTCTTGTTTTCTTCGCATGCGCCTTCGCGCTCGCTCAGGCCCCTCAGCCGGATGCCAAGGGCTGTAAGGATTCGGCTGTTCTTTCGAGACTGAATGGCTGTTTTATCAGAGCTTGCATGCTGAAAGACTACGACATTCACGGCATGCCGATGGGCAAACCGAATAAGGTTCAGAATGTCGAAGGCGCCTACGAGAAGGTGGATTTCCGGTGCCCGGCGGGCACATCCAGCATTCAGACATACCGCAACGCAGAGAACGCCCTCAAGGCGAAGGGTTATCAGGTCCTGTTTGTGGACAACTACAAGGATAACTCGCGGTTCACGTTCACAGCAAGGCAGGGTGCGCAGTGGATCACGTTCTATTCGGACCGCCTCGACTACCAGGTGATTACGGTGAAGGAGAAGCAATTGGAGCAGCAGATGCAGGCGAACACGGCGGCGGGCTGGGGTGAGCAGATTAATCAAACCGGCCGTGCCACCATTTACGGCATCAACTTCGACACTGGCAAGGCGACTATTAAGGCGGATTCGGAGCCGGTCTTAAAGGAACTGCTGGACCTGTTGCAGAAGCAGCAGGACTGGAGCCTCATGGTGGCTGGCCACACCGACAACGTCGGCGCCGACGCCTTGAATGTTCCACTATCGCAGCAGCGTGCCCAAGCCGTCACTACCTGGCTGTCGGCCAAGGGAGTGGACCGTTGGCGCCTCGTCCCCGCAGGCTTTGGGTCCAAGAAACCACTCGCCGACAACGGGACGGAAGACGGTCGAGCGAAGAACCGCCGCGTGGACCTTGTGAAGGTCTACTAGAGGTCCCCGACCGTGTAATGAAGTTTTTCTTCTGTAGGGCGGACCTCCATGAGTCGGGGCGCGGCAAACACGAGTGTCTGCGCCACGTCCCGGGGCCGAGTTTGTA
>JADGNQ010000040.1 GCA_017883385.1 Candidatus Sulfotelmatobacter sp. | reverse complement strand
GCGCGAATCTCCGGGCATAAGCATGTAGCCGCCGCTGAGTGTGTAGTCGGGCTTAAGCGACTTCTCCGCCAGCTGAGTACGGGTTTCGTCCTGATGAATGGCCTCCGAGATGGCCGCCAGTTCTGGACGGTTCTCCAGGGCTATCCTTTCCAGATCGATAAGAGCGGGGAATTTTGCCGGCTGCGTGTAGCTGCCCAGAACTTCGAGAGGCCCGCCCGGGTCACGCCCCAAGAGTGTGTTTAACCGGGTCCGTGCAAGGTCACTGTCCTGTTCCAGCGTGACGAGATGCTCGGCGAGTCGGGTCAGGGCAATCTGCGCCTTCAGCATGTCTTGTTGCGAAACTTTGCCAACGATGTACTTGATCCGGGCAGAGTCCAAGCCCTGACGCGCCAGTTCGACTTGTTCGTCGTGGAACCGGAGTTCATCCTGGTTCCGCAGAAGTTCATAGAAGGACTGACGAACGCGCACAAGGACGTCGCGCTTCCTGGTTTCGACGTTCGCGTTGGCGACTTGAACATCATCGTCGGCGAGCCGCGACCGCAGTTGGCGCTTGCCTCCTCCAGGAAGGTTCTGACTGAACATGAACATGTGCTGGGTCTGATTCAGGTCCCAAGGTTTCGCGAGAGGTGTTCCCCATCCGCGATACATGAACGACGGATCATCCAACGCGCCAGCGCTCGCCCTGTGTGCCTCCGCAATAGGCACCTGCCTGGCGGCAACGCGGATTTCGGCGTTATTTGCCAGAGCTTCGGCTTCGAGTTCTGCCAGTGTGAGTGGAACCGTCGTCGAAGCGTGATGCTGTTGGGGGGGCGTCAGCATCGCTTCGCTGCCAGCCAGCAGGTCGGAGTCCGGCGCGGCCACGTCAGGCTGTTGCGCATGTGCCACGGAAGCACAAATCACGAGTGCAAGAACAACGTAGAACTTCATCTCTCTTCTCCACGATCAACGAAAACGAACCGAAGATGGGCTTGGCAGAGTTCAGGCGGACGGGTGCCTGCACGCCAATGCCAGGAGGTAGGAAGAAGGACTTTAGATCCTTAGGACAGACAACAAACCGGATGGTGATTGGCCGGGGGGTGACTCAAAGAAAACAAGGCATTTTGACGATGTCACGACAACAGCGGGCAAATAAACATAAGGAGTGGCTGGAACCGCAGCGATGGCATTCTTCAGCGGCAAGTTCGCTTGCCCCTTAACAACCATGGTCTCCGGGTGGTCTGTAACGTGGCAGCAACTATGGCTGGCCGGCATGGCAGAGTGCCCACAGTGCTCAGCCATGTGATGGCAGCACTCTCGCTCGGCGGAAGTTGGGGCAAAGCCGGGCAAGAGACAAGCGATCGCCGGCGTGGCTGCCCACAGCAGTACAGCCCACAACACAACGGCGGCTCGTATACGCATCATTGTCACAAGTTTAGGCTCTTGGTCGATTGCTCCACAAGAAGTAAGGGTAGCGATTGCCGGGATGTGAGGCTGTGATTACCGTCAGATCCTGCTATCCGCTGGATCACCAACCTTGCATGCTCACATGGAACGGGGTTCTCATAGCACTGCCCCACAGGGTCGCGGATTGACTCCAGGAGCTAAGGTCCCGCCGCTTGAGCTGTACGAACCAGCCCAGGAATCGGGCCAGCCTCTGAAGTTGGCCGCAGAGAAGGCATGCGGAATCAAGCGTCTACGCCGGTTTAACGACGAGCCGGTTGCGTTGGTCACAAGCTGTCTGCCAGATCTATCTCCTTCGGCATTGAGAAATATGACCTGGAAAAGCAATCCGTATACCACGTGATTGAGTCCGTCTACCGCCGAAAGCTGCACTGGGCCGAAGAGGAGATCGCATGGGTGTTGATGTCAAAACCAGGACAGCGTCAGCATACGTAGAGCTTTGTTGATCGTTAGCGATTGTGGGACCCCTGGGGCGGAATTGTAGTTACTGTCGCCCGCTTGCGAGGCCGTAATCGTGCAAGAGCCGGTGCCGCGAGATGGACGGTGGAACCAGCCACCCTGCAATTGCCTGAGCGGCCCATCGCCTTGCTCAACTTGTGGTCTGTCGGGCGTTTGGCCACAGTCATCTTTGCGTCTTCGATTGGCGTCCAGCGTTTGCCTTTGCGGCGGTTATTTCCTTGCGACCGTTGATAGTCGTGCCGTTGTTGCTCCGACCGCACCTGTCGCCACGCTTTGCAATATTGGTGTCACCAGCGCAGTTGACGTTCACAAACGGAGCCTGCTGTGTAACATCTATGTCTTGCGAACCGAAACAACGGAGGCGGTGTAGCGGTCAGCCCGCAACAGCGAAACACTATATTCAATCGGGATACGCTGGGCATCGTAGGTCGTTTCCTTGATCGAGAGGAGAGCGCTACCGGGCGATGTCTGCAAAATACGCGCCTCCTCCTCGCCGGCAGTGACCGCGCCGATCACTTCCTCGGCCCATTGTAGCTTCCGCCGGTAGACGTTTTCGAAGACGTAGTAGAGGGACTGCTTGGCCAGGTCTTGTTTCTCAATTCCGGGAAAAAGGCGAACTGGCAAATGACTGGTGACGACCGCCACTGGTTTCTTGTTCACGAACCGAAGGCGCTGTAAGCAGTATGTCTTTTCATCCACAGCGAGTTTGAGGGCTTGCGCAGTCTCAGGATCCGGTTCCTCGATCTCAAGAGCCAGGACCTTGGCCGAGGGGACCAACCCGCGCCGCCGCATCTCTTCGCTGAAGCCACGCAGTTGCTGGAAATCCCACGGGACACGTCCAGACCCAATGATCGGCCGCTTCCCTTTGGCCATAATCAATAGGCCTTCGGAGCGGAGCTTCTGAAATGCCTGCCGAACGGGCATCTTGCTGATGCCTAGCGTGCGGGCGACTTCGCCCTCGGAGCAGAAAACCTCTCCCTGATGGAGTTCACCGCCCTTGATCAGGTTGCGTACCCGGTCCACGATCTGCTCGTAGTAGGGGACGAAACTGGCACTGTCGAGCACCAGCCCAAGAGACTCAGCATTGGGCGCGACGCCCGGTTCGAGGTTTGGAGTGATCGATTGCTTGGCCAACATGAATACATAGTATACAACGTTTATATGTCCCTCGAATAAAACTAAATTGGCGACATTCCTCAGAGTATCGAACGCTTCTAAATGAAACATAGTACAGCAGATATCTAAGATTGCAGCGGAGGTGGTCGCCAGCAATGCGAAATAAAGATTGACAACATATATACATATGATGTTTTCGTGTTGGCATGCTTCACTCGGAAAACGATTACTTGCATATCTGGACCTGCGAACCGGTGTTCCATCACAGACGCAGAGAGCGGAAGGTAGTGAGACTGTCGATGCGCCTGGGATGGACGACGGTCGCCGTGTTCATCACCCTGGCATGCCTGTCGGCAGTGGCGCAGGATTGTTCGCGCCCCGCGCTGCATGGTTCGTTTCTGCAACCAGCCCTGGGGGACGCGTGGACGTTGAAGCAGTGGCGCAACGAGTTCCACTACATGAGAAAAGCTGGCCTCGATCAGATGGTCCTACAGTGGTCCGCGGACAGCAAGGAGAAGACCACCATTTATCCCTCCGGAGTCGCTGGCTATACGCAGAGCACAAAACATGATGTCGTCGATCGAGCTCTCGACGCCGCGGACGCAAGCGGCGCACAAGTGTACCTCGGCCTGCAAATCAACGACGACTGGTGGACGAAATACCTTACCGATAAGTCCTGGCTCAACAACGAGGCAAAGCTCGCCAACGCTTTGGCAGACGACCTATGGAGGCGCTACGGTCACCATAAATCCTTGACCGGATGGTATCTGGGATTCGAGGTAGATAACACCGCAACCACCTCCGCAGAATGGGACAACCTGGTCGCTTTCTACCGGACCGTGGGCAATCACCTCCACAAACTCACCCCGGGCAAGCCTACCCTGATTTCGCCGTTTTTCAGCACCACCGCAGATCTCTCACCCTCCCAGTGGCAAACGATGTGGGAATACGTTCTGAAACGCAGCCCCATCGACATTCTTGCCCTGCAGGACGGAGTGGGCGTAGCGCACGCCACGAAAAAGCAACTACCCGACTGGTTCAGCGGCGTGGGGAATGCGATTCGGAATTCTCGTCCACAGATGCAATTCTGGGCCGACACGGAAACCTTCAACTTGGACAGCGAACCCCAGCCGATCCGTTCGATCGTGAACGATATGGGCGCCGTGCGGCCCTACGTCAGTAGTTATCTCAGCTTCAGCTTCAATCACTATCTAAGTCCGCAGCAAGTGAATCCGCTCTACTACCAGACGTATCTGAAGTACCTCGAGACTGGAAAGGTTGAATCCGTGCGTCCGACGACGCCGACGCACCTGAACAGCGTGGCAGTCGATTCCACGAGAATTCGTCTCACCTGGACTGCCTCAACCGACAACATGGGCGTGGCAGGCTACAAGGTTCTCCGCGACGGCAAACACGTGGCTATGCTGTACGATGCGGCGACCACTTACGTAGATTCCGGACTCGATTCTAGTACCCCGTACACGTACGTGCTCAGAGCATTCGATGCGGCAGGAAATGAGTCCGCCGTAAGCAACCCAACAACAGCAACGACCCCGGAGCCGCATCTATATCCGACCAACATTTCTCTGGACAAGCCGTACGTGGTGACCATGCCCGCAAATGCCAGTTATCCCGATACTGGGGGCGTTGAGTTGACCGACGGCATCTTGGACGCGACGAACTACGCCGACCCGGCATGGCAGGGCAGGGCCACCACGAAGATCTATGCATTCACCATCGATCTCGGCGCCACGCAGGTCATCAAGGAAATCCGCAGCAACTGGCTCCAGGACAAGGCGTCGGGGATTCTCCTGCCAAAGCAGCTTACCTGCTTAGTCTCTGACGACAACGTCAACTTCACGTCGGTGGGTGCGGTGAACAGGCCGTCGCCTGGTGATGGCAATCTGTCGAGGTGGTACACCCTGACGGACTTAACCGGCGTAAACGGGCGCTATGTACAGGTGCAAGTCAAGCCAGGATGGGATGCGGGCTGGAAGTTTCTTGACGAGATCGAAGTGCGCCACTAGTACTGCGAAGCGCAAAGAAGCAGGAGGCAAACACGGTGCAGAAGATGAGAGTACTCCGACTGATGGGAGTTGGAATGATCGCCTGTTGGGCTCTGCTATTGCAGACTCCGCCTCTATTAGGTCAGCAGGCGAGTCCTAAGGCAACCACCGTCACGACCATCAAGAAGTTGCCGCCGGTTCATCTCGACGGCCAGTACTTCACACGGGATGGCAAACGGTTTGTGCCCGTGGGTGCACACTGGGTTCCGGCGAAGGCAGCCATGCAGTGGCCGGTTCAGTGGGATGCGAACGACATTGAGGCCGATTTCGCGAAGATGCACGAACTCGGCTACAGCGTCGTCCGTTTCGACATGATGTGGGCATGGTTTGAGCCGCGCCCGGGCGACTATAACCCGATCGCCTTTCAGCAACTGGACTACTTTGTTTCGCTCGCGCACAAATATCAGATCTACCTGCATCCCTCGCTGTTTATCGGCGGAGAAGTAGGCGAGGCCTATTGGGACGTGCCTTGGCGGCACGGTCGCCATCCGCACTCAGATCCCGAAATGCTGAGGCTGGAAACGAATCTCGCCGCTGAGTTTGGCCGGCGTTACGCCAACGAGAGCGCAATCATCGCCTGGGACCTCACCGATGAACCTCCGTTCTGGATTGTGCAGGCACAGACCACCGATGCGATGGCGATCAACTGGACTCGTTTGATTGCGGGTGCGATTCGCCGCGAAGACAAACTCCATCCTATTGTCGTCGGGACTAGCGGAGAAGAAATTGGCCATGGTCCATTCCGGCCCGACAATATTGCGAAGGAAGTCGATTTCTTCAGCGTGCATCCCTTCACGATTTATAGTTCCGATCTTTTTCCCGATCCCATGCTGTCTGAACGCGGGACCTATGGCGCTGCTTTCGAAATCGCATTGTCCAGCGGGGCCGGGCATCCCGCCATGATCCACGAGATGGGCGGCTCGACTGCACAGTATTCACCCGAGAGAGTGGCTCTCTACGATCGCCTGCAGATCTACTCAGGCCTGGCGGCGGGATCGATTGGCGTCGATCTCTGGTGCTACACGGACGCTTCACCCGAGCAATTTCACAAGGCGCCATACTTGCGAACCCCGCAAGAGACTCGCTGGGGCATGACAACCTGGGACCGTCAGGACAAGTCCCTGGCCGCCGAGTTCAAGAAATTCTCAAAGGTCGTAGGCCAGCTGGATCTGTCTGGAGTAAAGCCTGCTCCGGCCGAGGTCGCCATTCTCATACCCGGCGAATGGGCGCGAACGCATGGCGATTTCT
The DNA here is from genome assembly GCA_017883385.1 of Candidatus Sulfotelmatobacter sp. Taxonomy (GTDB): domain Bacteria; phylum Acidobacteriota; class Terriglobia; order Terriglobales; family Acidobacteriaceae; genus Sulfotelmatobacter. The sequence continues at coordinate 32,674 of JADGNQ010000040.1, read as the reverse complement.
CGCGCTTCGGTCTGACCGGTCCTGAAGTCACACCTTACGTCTCCACCTTCGACGGCGATGCCATACCCGGACAGGCTTCGCCAAGTACGGGCGCGGATAACTCATGGCTGATCAGTTCCGCGCTGAACTCTTTCATCCTCGCCCATCGCGCGGGACTGAAGGCGGACTTCCCGCGCGAGTATGACGACTGGTCGAAACGCCCGATGGTGTTCCTGCCATCTCCATTAACGAGCACAGCCAGCGTTATCGCGCACGTGCATTCCGACTTCTATGAGAAAGCGAGAAAGTATGTGGAAGGCGGTGGATTCCTTTATGCATCGGTTGCGGCCGACGCTGCCATCCCCGACATGGAAACAATCTTCGGCGCGCGACTGGTGGATACAGCGGTCGTCTCAGAAGTCACGCTAAAAATCGTCGAGCCTTTTGGTGGCCTGAAGCCCGGCGACACCTTCCACTACTCTCTTCCCGGCGCGAACCCGCGTGTGTGGGGTTCTGTGCTCGAGGTTAAGGGTGGAAAAGTGATCGCTGTCGATCAAGACGGACGGCCTGCCCTCATCGCGAACACCGTCGGCTCCGGGAAAACGCTGCTCTCGGCTTATCCGATCGAGACCTATCTAGCGAATACTCCGGCGGCATTTGAAAAGCCAGAGAGCACACATCGCATCTACGAGGCGTTCCGCAACTGGACCGGCGTGAAGGCGGCTTTTCAGAGCGACCAGCCATCGGTGGAAGTAACTTCTTTGCGTGGAGACGATCGCGGCTATGCGGTGGTCGTGAATCACAGTGCGCAGGCTTACCAGATCACGATATCGACCTCTTTGCCGGTGAAATCGGTCCGCCAGATTGGACCTGAGAGCTCCAAAGCGCTGACCGTCGAAGGCGCCACATGGAAGATGGACATGGAAGCCTATGAAGCGGCCATCGTGGAGTGGAAGTAGGGCAGGGAAGGAACAGGCATGATTGGCGCGGTTGACATTGGTGGCACAAAAATCGCGGTGGGAGTAGTGGATGACGACGGCCGGGTGCTGTCTCGCATGGAGTGTCCGACCGATGCGGAGCGCGGCTATGCAGAGGCCCTGATGCGCATCGAGCAGATGTTGCGTGCCATGGTGATTTCGGCTGATGTCGAGCTGACTGGCATCGGGATTGGGAGTACCGGTCCTGTCGATCCCTTCACCGGCGAAATCGGGGAAGTTAATTTCTTCCCGGCTTGGCGCGGCAACAATCCCGTCGCAGACTTGGCTCGAATATTCGGGGTGCGGGTTGCGATGGAGAACGATGCTGATGCCGCAGCGCTCGCCGAGGCAGCGTGGGGCGCAGGGAAAGGCAAGCAGCGCCTGATCTATGTGACCGTAGGAACCGGTATCGGCGCAGGCATCGTTCTGGACGGGCAGCTCTATCGTGGCGTCGATGGCGCTCACCCGGAAATTGGCCATCACGTCATCGACTCCTCCGGGCCACCGTGTATGTGTGGTTTTCACGGATGCTGGGAATCGCTCGCCGCTGGTCCGGCGATGGTTGGTTGGGTCGAGAGCAGCATGCCGGCGGATTACGCGCACCGCGCAAACCTGACCGCAAAGCGAATCTGCGAACTCGCGATAGAGGGAGATGAGTTGGCGCGGCAGGCAGCCACCCGAGAGGCCCACTACCTGGGGCTAGGGCTGGCGAATCTGGTCACGATATTTGCGCCGGACGCCATTGTGCTTGGCGGCAGTGTGATGAAGAGCGCGATTCTGTTTCTCGATGGCATTCGTGCAACGATCGTCCGCTGTTGCCGCTTTGTTCCTTTTGAAAAAGCGGATTTGGCCATGGCTTCTTTGGGCGAGGATGCCAATCTTATCGGCGCCGCTCGCGTTTGGTATCACCGGTTTGCTCGGGAGGAGGATCACCGTGCTTGAAGATCTCTCGATCATCGAGGGCGAATATCTTCGGGACATTCTTCATCAGCCACAAGCGTTGGAGAACTCTCTCACCAGCCTGGCAACGTCCAAGCCGCTTCTCGACATTGCCGCACGACTCAACCGGGGAAAGTTTCACAGGGTTGTGTTAACCGGGATGGGCTCCTCTTTCCACGCCCTTCATCCTCTGCACTTGGAGTTCATCAGTCACGGATTCACCGCCGCAATGGTCGAGACATCCGAACTGGTGCACTACCAGAGTCGACTATTTGATCCCAAGACACTGATGATTGCCGTCTCGCAGTCGGGGCAGAGCGCAGAGATGGTGCGGCTGGTGCAAACGAACCACAAGCGTTGCACCGTGATCGCGGTGACGAACACACATGACAGCCCCCTCGCGAAACATGCCAATGCCGCAGTACTGACCAGGGCCGGCAACGAATTCTCTGTGTCCTGCAAGACCTATGTCACGGCGCTCATGGCCTTGAAATGGCTCGGTGATGTCTTATGTGAACGCAGTCTCCACTACACCCGGAAGGAGTTGAAGCAGGCTTGCCCAGCGGTCGCAGCGTATCTCGCCGATTGGAAGGATTATGTGTGCTCGCTGTCTCAGGTGCTCAAGGATACGCGCCACCTGTTTCTTGTCGGACGCGGGGCGTCGCTGGCGAGCGCCGGTACGGGCGCACTGATTGTCAAGGAGTCCGACCACTTTCCCGCAGAAGGCATGAGCAGCGCCGCTTTCCGGCACGGTCCTCTTGAAATGCTGGGAGGCCAGACCTTTGTGCTCGTTTTCGCCGGTGACGCCAAGACGCGAAAGCTGAACCAGCGTCTGCTCAGCGACATCCAGCGGGAGGGCGGGCGCGCGGAAATCATCGACAAAGACTCCACCTTGCCTTGCTGCCGGATTGCCGAGCATGGTCCAGGCATCCGGCAAATCCTGGAAATTCTGCCGGTACAGATGATCACGCTGGCGCTGGCGGCTCAGGTCGGACGCGAGCCGGGCCGCTTCGAACTGGCGAGCAAGGTCACAACGACGGAATAAGCGGACCAAAGAAAGTTCTGAACTATGGCTCGAAATCGCTACATGGTCGGTTTGGTCTTCCTGACATTCTTCGTAATGTCACTGCTGACCAACATTCTGGGACCGTTCGTGCCCGACATCATCAGCAGCTTTGGCGTCAGCCTTACGGCCGCAGCTTTCTTGCCCTTCTCCTTCTTTATTGCCTATGGAGTGATGTCAATTCCCGCGGGTTTCTGGGTAGAACGCTTTACGGAGAAGCCGGTCATGATTGCCGCTTTTCTGGCCGGCACGATCGGGTCTCTGAGTTTCGCGCTGCTTCCCACCTACCACGTTGCGGTGGGATCGCTGTTCGTGATGGGCGCGGGTATGGCGACGCTTCAAGTCGCCATCAACCCGCTGTTGCGTGTAGCCGGCGGAGAAGAACACTTCGCATTCAACTCCGCATTCGCTCAGTTGATCTTCGGCACTGCCTCCTTCGCCAGCCCGCGAATCTACTCCTATCTCGTGGAGAATCTAGGCAAGCCTTCCGCCAAGGGCAATCTGCTGCTGGAGACTCTTGCCAGGGTGACTCCGCCCGCCCTTCCTTGGGCCTCCATGTACTGGATCTTCGCGGTATTCACGGTGCTGATGATTGCGGTGCTCGGGTTGACGCGCTTCCCTCGCGTCGAACATACCAGTGATGAAGCGGCCGGTTCCCTCCAGATGTACGGCAGCCTTCTGCGCAAGCCGATGGTGTGGATGTTCTTCATTTGTGTCTTTGCGTACGTAGGTTGCGAGCAAGGCACGGCGGACTGGATGTCCAAGTTTCTCGCCCAGTATCACGGCTATGACCCGCATACCACCGGGGCGACTGCGGTCTCCTGGTTCTGGGGAATGCTGACGGCTGGCTGCTTCATTGGCATGGGCCTGCTCAAGCTGTTCGACAGCCGCAAGGTGCTGATCGGATTTTCCGTCGGTGCGTTACTGTGCCTCACAGCGGCGCTGTTCGGTCCCGCCCGCACTTCCCTAATTGCATTCCCGGCCATCGGACTCTTCGCTTCGATCATGTGGCCGGTGCTGGTTTCCCTGGCATTGAATTCGGTCTCTGAACACCATGGTCCATTCGCCGGGATTCTCAGCACGGGAATCATGGGCGGAGCAGTCGTTCCGCTGATCATCGGCCGCATCGGAGATTTCGCAGGTCTCCGCTCGGGTGTCGCTTTTCTGTACTTAACGTTCGGATGCGTTCTTAGCGTCGGCTTCTGGGCGCGGCCGATCATCACGAACGCCACCATCTTGAATCGTGAAAATGCGGCCGAACCCATACCAGGCCGGACAGCGTGAGGTCGGAATGACGTCGGGAAAAAACTACGGAAGACGAAGGGAATGGGGGCCGAAGTGGACACTGGCCGTCATCGCCGCCATCTTTGCGCTCTTCCTGTCCTCCCATGCACAGACTTTAATACCCGAGCCAATCCATGGTGTGACCGTCGACAACAAGAACGACATTCGCGACAGTGCATTCCTTGCAAAGGTGCTGGACTCACTGCGGCATCTGTCAGTAACGCCGACTGTGAGGATCGTCTACACACCTGGGAATAAGGGGGGATCCTTCGCCGCAACCTCATACCTCGACGCCACCCGGCAGATCAAGAGCGTGGGATACGTTTTCGGACAGCCCGTGGATTCTTTCTACATGAAGTGCTTCACTCCAGCCGAGCACCTCGCCCGCTTTAAAGACTACGTAACCGCGCTCGGTGCGTTTGTCGATTTCTGGGAAGTGGGGAATGAAATCAACGGCGAGTGGCTCTTTGGAGAAACGAAGGACTGTTCCCCCAAAGCGCCGGTGAGTTCCACCTCTCAGCGTGACGTCGTGACCAAGATGACCCAGTCCTATGACTATCTGAAGTCCCAAGGCAAGGTCACGGCGCTCACTCTGTACTACAACACACCATGTCACAGGCCGGCTGCCAACGAGATGTTCACATGGACGAGCGCTAATGTTCCCACTCGCATGAAGAACGGGTTGGACTACGTGCTGGTCAGCTATTACGAAGTGGACTGCAACGGTTTCAAACCCGACTGGCAGCGCGTTTTCAGTCAGCTCGCGACGATGTTTCCCAACTCCAAGCTGGGCATTTCGGAATTTGGCTGGTCGGAAACGAAACCGTCTAAAGCAGTCGTGAAGGATCTTGTGGGGCGACACTACGCCGTCCACCCCAGCATTTCGAAGTGGGTAGGCGGAGGCTTTTATTGGGAGTTTGGCATCGACATGGTTCCTTACGATCCAGCTTCCGACTCGTTGTGGAACACGATCAATACGGCGATGGAAAACCAGAAATAAGCGGCATGCAGTGAATTTCGACGAGGAGCATACATGTTCAACGCTATTCATAAGGTTCGGGCCCTTATTGCACTGACGCTTGTCGTGCTCGCCATTGGAGTCACAGGTTTTTCGCAGGAGCACCCCAAAGCTGTTCCCTACCTCAAACTCACAACACCTCGCCACGTGCTTCCCGACGCGCAAAAGTGGGAAGGCGACGAGTTCCCCCACACCATGTCGGTACTGGAACGGAATCGCGGAGGATTCCGCTACTGGGGATGGTACGGGTTGAACGAAGGCCGCGGTATCGGCTTAGCCCGCAGCAACGATCTCGTGACGTGGACCAAGTATGACCAGAATCCACTGTGGACGAATGCGCGCTGGCCGTCGGTACTCGCAGGAGCCGACGCGAAGGACAAAGACCTGCTCTATTTCGCGATTACTCGAGAATACGACACCCCGAGCAGCCACATCGTGCTGGCCAGTTCCAACGATGGACTTCATCTCACCGAGGTGAAGATTCTGGTGGCAGGTGTTCCCAACCAGCGCAACCAGAATCCGAACCTGTTCCGCGATCCACGCACGGGGCGTTTCTACCTCACTTTCTATCGCGGCAATGATAAGGATCATTTCGAGATCATCAGCAAGAGCGCCGATTCCGTCGTTGACCTCGACAAGGCTCCCGAAAAACTGCTGCTCAAGTCCGAAACGACAATTGCGGCTCCCACGTTGATGTATGTCAAAGACGCGGTCGGCGTCGGGGAAAAGAAGACCGGGACTTACTATCTCGCCACTGAGATCTATCCGCACCGCTACACCGACGACCCCGAAGGTGAATGGCAGGTAAAGATTTTCGCAGCGGACTCGCCCGATGGCGATTTCCAGCCCGTGGAAGGCAACCCCATTATGCGCGGTCAGCGCGCCTGCCTGTTCCAGCACATTTTTAACGATCGATTTTATGGCTATGACTGCCATTTGGAGTCGCCCGATCATTGGGTGCTTGAGGAAGTCGAAGCGCCGTTGCCCTAAGGAAGCTCGCGCCGCGGAAGGTGCATGACCGGCGCAGCCGAAACAGAGATTTAGAGATCAAGGAGACTACTATGACCGAATCCACTTTATCCAGCGTCGCATCCCAGGGCACCCGAAGAACACTGATTCTGCGCATGGTTGCCGTCATATCTCTGGCCTTTCTGGTCTTCCAGTCGCCAGTTCCTGTGCAAGCGCAACTTTATGCCGGATCTGTTACCGGCGTAGTCGCCGACCAGACGGCCGGCGTGATCTCCGAGGCGAACGTGACGTTAGTGGATGCAGAAAAGGGCTTCACCTTCACCTCCAAGACGGACACGAACGGACGTTACCTCTTTCGTTCAGTAGCGCCCGGCACATATAACATCTCGGTCAAGGCGGCCGGTTTCAAAGAACAAAACCGAACCGGGATTAGAGTGGACGTCAGCCAGAATGTGGGTGTGGATTTCGCGATGACGGTTTTGGGCACACTCGAGACCGTCACTGTGTCGACGTCAGCTCCATTGCTCGGCACCCAAGACGCGGTCAGCGGTCAGGTTGTAGACCGTAAGTTCATTAACGACCTCCCGCTGAATGGAAGAGGCGTCTTCAATCTGGCGTTCCTCGCTCCCGGCGTCACGGAAGTAGACGCGGCGTGCATGGGTTGCTCCGCCAACAACTTCATCTCGAATGGTAGCCGGAATGCGACGGCCGACATCCTCATGGACGGGGTCACGACCACGAACTATGAGCAGAATAGCGGCATTCGCGTGGATACCTATACGCCTTCGGTAGATGCCGTCGAGGAGTTCAAGGTCCAGGAATCGAATTTCAGCGCTGAATTCGGCTTCAGCGGCGCCACCATCATCAATCTCGTCACGCGCTCGGGCGCCAACAAATTTCATGGCAGCGGGTATGAATTTCTGCGCCACTACAAGATGGACGCGAATAGCTATTTCAACAACCAGCAGGGAATCCCCATTCCCGCATTGCGCCGCAACAATTTTGGCGGCACCATCGGGGGGCCGATCATCAAGAACAAGACTTTCTTTTTCTTCGACTACGAGGGCATGCGTCTGACCTCGGCCGCCGGACCCGTTTTTTACGGGGTACCAAGCGACGCCGAACGGGTAGGTGACTTTGGCGAGGTCTGCGGAAACAACGGGGGAACATTCGATGCCCAGGGAGTCTGCTCCAGCCAGGCCGGCCAACTCTGGGACCCCTACTCCGGGACCTACGATCCGGCCGTGGGCGGAGCGAGACGCTTGGCGCCCGTCCCATACAACAATCTCTCAACCTACACCAGCACGGTGGATGCGAACCATCCCGGCAACCAGGTGCTAGCCGGCGATCCTGGTGCTGCTCCCTATCGTCTTCCGTCGGGGCCGGGTAACCTGATCGACCCCGTGGCTTTCAAACTCATGCAGTACTTCCCCGAGCCGAACTTGAATGTCGGCAGTTCGAACTACAGTCCTTTCTTCAATCGTGTTGACTCAGGCTCTACCAAGAGCAGCAACAATCAGTGGGACCTGAAGATCGATCACCGCTTCAGCGTAAAGAACCTGCTCAGCGCAAAGTACTCGCAACAGGCCAGCAATTCGTCGCCTTTCAACTGCTTCAACAACTTCGCCGATCCGTGCTCGAGTGGACCGGTAACCGGCACCGCTCACATGTTTGCGCTGAATGACAACCACATGTTCAGTCCCACCCTACTGCTGAACATTTCCTACGGCGTGTCGCGCGGCACGTATTTCTATCCCAGCAATGCCGGAACCTTTCCCAAGGGAACCTCCGCTGTGGACCTGCTGGGCGAGCCAGCATACATGAAATCTTCCGGTTACGACTGGTTCCCGGCAGTTGGCATTGGCGGTGGCTACGGCTCCGCCGGGCCCTACAACAACATAGGCACGGAACTCTATAGTTACGCGAAGCAGGGGCAAGAGACGCATCACCTCATCGGCACTCTGAATTGGGTGAAGGGCATGCACGAGATCAAGCTCGGCGCAGAAGGACGGCTTCATCGCCTCAACTTCACCCAGCCGAACTACGCCCCTGGCGGATACTACAGCTTCGACCAGACCGGCACTTCGAACTACGATCCCGCGTGTATCCCAAATCCGCCTGATGTGAACTGTGACCCACTGGGCGGCGATGGGATGGCGAGCTTCCTGATCGGCGTACAACCGAACTCGTGGGGCATGTACGAGATTCCCAACTCGGTCGCCAGTCAGAACTTCGAGTTCGGTGGATTCGTGCAGGACAACTGGAAAATGAACGACAAGCTGACTCTTAATCTCGGCCTGCGTTACGAGCTGGTTTTGCCGCGCACTGAGAGGCGCAACGAGCTGAACTGGCTCGATCCGAATGCAGTATCTCCTATCACTCTCAATGGCCAGCACCTCAAGGGCGGCGAGAGGTTCGCCAGTTCCAGCGACCGGCATTCCTATGCAGCCGACTTCAAGAACATTCAGCCACGCTTCGGCTTTGCCTACCGCGCGCTCCGCAATACTGTCGTTCGCGGCGGATACGGCATCTACTACTCCGCCTGGCGAGGCGCGGTCGCCGGGACCTCAGGCGTTGGGCAGCAGGGCTTCGATCAGTTGTCCTATCTGGTGACCTCATTTCAGGGGGACGGAGCGACTCCTGCTGCGAGAATGAGCAATCCATATCCCAATGGTCCAATCAAGCCTCCGGGCAGCAGCCTGGGCCTGTTGAACGACGTGGGCTATGGTGGATACGGCCCCATTCGTTATATCAGCAACAAAGTGCCCTACGAACAGAGCTGGAGCTTCGGCGTCCAGCACGAGACGCGTGGGAACCTGGTACTCGACGCCTCCTACATCGGCAAGAAAGGAACGCACCTCTATTTCGCCAATGCCGGCAGCATCAATCACCTGGGACCCGAGGTCGAGCACTACACCAACGCGCAGTTGGCAGACCTAGCGTCCTTTGTCGACAATCCATTCGCGGATCCCAACCAGTCCAACGCGTCACAGATCATCACCGATCCCAATGATCCGCTGCTCTATTCTCAGATCCAGAAAATGCAGCTGCTGATGCCCTATCCGCAGTTCTTTGGATTTTCCGGGGACGAGCCACCCATCGCCAACTCGATCTATCACGCGCTGCAGTTTCGAGCAGAGAAGCGCTTTTCGCACGGTTTAGAATTTCTCGCGACATACACGTTCTCCAAGTCAATCGACGATGCGTCGCTGACTAGCACCAACAGCGGCTATTTGGGGAGTTTTGCCAGCCTGCAGAATCCGAACAATCCGGCCGGTGAACGAAGTCTCTCTTCATTCGACATTCCTCAAGTCCTGCAGCTGAGTTATACCTACGAACTTCCTATCGGTAGAGGGAAATTCATCGGAGGCAATCTGCACCCTGTGCTCAATGCCATCGTGGGCGGATGGCGCACCAACGGCATCTGGCGCTTCAACAGCGGCAGGCCCATCAACCCGATGCTTTATATATCTCAAAGTCTGCCAACCTATGGGCCGCAGCGCCCGAACCTGATCGGCACGCCTCACCGTGCCGGAGGGAAGGACTCGGACTGGACCAATCAATACTTCACCAGCGCAGACGGGAGCGATTTCCTCGCACAGCCGGCGCAGTATGCGATCGGCACTGCACCTCGCGCCTTGGGTACCGTTCGCAATCCGGGTGCCGACAACGCCGACCTGTCCATCTTTAAGGAGTTCGGCTTGGGCACGGTTCGTGAAGGGATGCGTCTTGAATACCGGTTCGAGACCTTCAACACCTTCAATCATCCACAGTTCTGTGGTCCCGACACGACGTTTGGCAGTCCCACCTTCGGCAAGATTTATTACCAGTGCAATGGTCCACGCGAGGTGCAGATGGCGCTAAAGCTTTACTGGTAGGGAGCCCACGTCGCCACTGCGAGCGCGCCGAGGAAGGTCGGGCGAAATGGTGGGAACCAAACACTAAGGCCGCTGATGCGAAGGCTCGAAGAACACCGACTGCTGGGAGTCCTTAGTTTTTGAGGCAGCGGCAAGCGAGTGAGGTTTACTTCTTTGGATTGAGCGTTGGCCACTGGTGCACCTCCGATTCAACTCGGAATCAGTGAAGGTATCACCGGCTCACAACTTGCTGAAAATAACAACAATGGCGGAGAGGGAGGGATTCGAACCCTCGGTACAGGTGTTAGCCCGTACAACGGTTTAGCAATTATCGACTCTCGTGTGATGTCCCGCAATCTCAGTTACTTACAGTCGCGCCCACGCACCAAAACTCACCTAAATGTGACCTCATTCGTCATTTTCAGGACACCATTCAGGACAGTAGGGGTGGTTGCGAAACGATTTCGATCGTCGATGGTTGGACTGGTTGTACCATTCCAGGACCATTCTTAAACCATCAAGTTATTCGGGACAATCGTGTTCTAACAGGCTGGAAGACCAGGTCGGTGTATCGTCACAACCGGCAGAACGCCCCGCATCGCGACCGCAAACGGAGATTTCGGCGCGGGGAATCGAAAATGGAGCAGGCCGCCGATTGCCTTAGGCTCGGCGTTATGCGACCGTGCGGTTGCTCTCGGTTCGCCTGCCCCGAATTTTGGCTCGGTCTCTTCCCAAGCCACAGTCAACATCGACTATGGTGAAGCTACCAGGACGAGGGCAGACAACCGATTGCCTGTAATTGCCACCTATTCGCATCCTTCGCGACATTGTGGATGCAAATTGTGTCCCTTCCGGGACGGCAGCGATAGCCTCAAATTTCTTCGGGGATTCGAAGCTGATGCCACCCAAGAACGTAGAGTAGACAAGTGCAGATCCCTTCGGATTGAGCTTGATTATTGACGGGAGAGATAGGCCTGTATCGCGCGATGGCCCCACAGGTGGAGAACAGCTGGCGACGCTCGGGTTCCCTAAGCCGGACTGACCGAGAAACGCAGATGCGACCAGGCTGTTTAGTTGCCTGACAATATACTCCTGATTTCAACAGACGACGGCTTATTCGCATCCTTCGCGACATTGTGGATGCAAATTGTGTCCCTTCCGGGACGGCAGCGATAGCCTCGCGCTCTCTTAAGCACTTGGTCAATTCCCTCGCAGAGCTCGGTGCGCTAGGAGTCTCCTTCATGTGGTTTTGTTGCCTAAGAATATACCGCTAGTTTCAACTAGAGCCGTATTTTGAGGAGGTAGGAGGTTTCGAAACTGCCCTCCATAGTGACATGCTAGTAACCACCCCCGCCCCGGTCGGTTTTGGCCCCCGCCCGCTGGTTTTAGGCCCCCCGCCCGCCCGCGCGGGGCAGGACTCGCTGCGAGGGGAAGCGTTGGGCAGGGGCGTGCGGGGGAGCTATCCTTCGGTACCTGTGGCTGTCTTCCCCTGGGTGAGCGTGTTTTCCACTTTATGCAGGAGTTCTGAAGGGAGGAAGGGCTTTGCCAGAATGGTTGCGCCGTACTTGATCCATTCACGCAATTCGGGAAACTGCTCACCAAAGCCCGTTATAAATAGAAATTTCGTCTCGGGGTGAGCCCCACGAATTCGCTCTGCGAGCTGAAGGCCGTTGAGCTGGGGCATGACAATATCACTGACCATAAGGTCTATTGTTCCATCGTGTTGCTGGCACAAGCGGAGTGCCTCTGCACCATCGGCGGCGGGAAGGACGGAAAACCCGTCGCCTTCGAGCACCCGGTGCAGAAGGTTTCGAAGGTTGTCGTTGTCTTCGGCCAACAGGATGGTGGCGGAAGGCTGCCGAATGCGCGCGAGGTGAAGTCTCTGGTGCGGCGCTTGAGCTTCTCCTGTGCGTCGTAGTTCCAACTCACGCATCGTCCGTCGGGCGAGTATGCGTAAGGAATCGCTCTGCTCCTCTGTCACGAGGTGTGGCACTCGGTCCATCACGGCTAGGGTGCCCAGGGAGTGGGCGTCATCGGTAACTAACGGTATCCCTGCGTAGAATTGAATCCCGATTTGCTTCACCAAGAAACTGTTCATGAACCTTTCGTCAGAGGGCGGATCCGGGACGATCAGGAGGTCGGATTGCAAGATGGCATAGGCGCAGAACGAGCTATCTCGCGGAATCTCATCCAACTCAAGGCCGATTCTTGCCTTAAACCATACGCTTTGCTCATCGATGAAAGCGATGATTGCGATTGGAGTATCGCAGATAAGAGAGGCGAGAAGGGCAATGTCGTCGAACACTTGCTCGCAAGATGTTCCCAGAACACGAAAGCTACGAAGACTTTCGAGACGGAAACTTTCATTTTGTGGGAGGGGCAACTGCACTAACGCCTCACCGCGACGACAGAAGCGGTTCCCCTCAGGCCGCCTCATACCATCGCTAATTCTACCTTCGTACTGCCGCGAGAACAACTGACCATGAACACAATACAAAGGTTTGGTGCGACAGATTCGTATCTGCCATGCCCCCGGCCAGAGTTCGTTGTGATGTCCACACGTAGTGACTGGACGATCATGCCCCACGCGATTAGCTTGATAATGTCGCTAACGTAGATCGTTGTCAAGATCGATCTCAAAAATACTGGAAAGACTCCTGACAAGGTGTTGTCGTTCTCATCAGTGTCCTGAAGGGCGACACCGTGAAACGTGGTGCGATGCGAAAAGCTAGACCATCGGTTACAGGAGAGTATGCTGCAGCAAAGAATTGCGTTTGATCCCGTTTATCCCTCGGATCTGACAGTCGGTCAGTATCGCAATCTACTCGATCTGGCACAGCTGATAGTCAGCCACCGGACAACAGATGCTCTTTTCCCCACCTTGGCACTCGGGCTGCGGTCTTCCTTGAATTTTGACTTTGTCACGTTGGGTCTTTACGACTCACGTACGGAGAACATCCATCTGGATACTTGGAAGGCGGGCCACGTGCAGAAAAGAAGTGAATCCATTCCCGTTTTCACTTGTGCAAGCGGATGGGCCTGGAAGAATCAACGATCCGTACTTGTTCAGAATTTGGACACCGAACCAAAGTTGCCTGTCTTCCTAGAGTCGCTTCGCCAACTTGGGGTTCGTACTTACTATGTCTTTCCCTTGACGACAAGTCGTCACAAGCTGGGAGCAATAGGCTATGGCAGTTTGCATGTCATTCCCAAGACGAATGCGATGCTTGAGTTGTTGCGGCGTGCGGCTGCAATGATCGCTCAATTCCTGGATACCACACTTTCATCTGATGGGCTTATAGCGCAGACGGATTGCGTCCAAGCTACCCCGGTCGTAACGCCGGGGCGCGAACAAGCACTCCTGGATCTCGATCTGGGCAATCAGGAGGAACAGGGCGAAGCTTTTCCCGAAATCGTGGGGAATAGTGCTCCTCTGCAAGAACTGCTAAGACAGATGAGGACGGTTGCTGCCACGAGCGCGACTGTGCTGCTGCTAGGAGAGACAGGGACCGGCAAGGAATTAGTTGCACGTGCTATTCATCGGCTCAGCCCGCGGACCGACAGCAAGTTTGTCAACGTCAACTGTACTGCAATTCCGACAGAGTTGTTGGAAAGCGAGTTATTCGGACACGAAAAGGGGGCATTCACCGGGGCGATCGATAGGCGCGTCGGTCGATTGGAACTAGCTGACAGAGGAACTCTGCTTTTGGATGAGGTAGGAGATCTTCCGAATGTGATTCAGCCCAAATTGTTACGAGTGCTGCAAGACAAGGAATTCGAAAGGCTCGGCAGCAACCGGACTCTAAAGGTCGACGTTCGGCTGATCGCTGCCACAAATCAGGACTTGCATCGGAGTATTGCCGAAGGTCGTTTCCGCGAGGACCTATTCTATAGACTCAATGTCTTCCCGATTTACATTCCCTCTCTACGCGAGAGAAAAAGTGACATTCCTGCCCTTGTGCGTTACTTCGTGGCCAGATATGCAAGTGAAGCCAAGAAGTCGATTGCGACTATTCCTAGGGACGCCATGGATGCGCTTCGGAATTGGAACTGGCCGGGGAACATCAGAGAATTGCAAAACTTGATGCAGAGATGCGTGATTTTGACGAACTCGCCAGTCCTGATGGTTCCACTTGGGGAACTGAGAAGTGACGCGAAGCCGTCTTCTGGCAGGGTGTCCCCAGAGGTCGAGCGCGAGCTCATCCTTCAAGCTCTGAAAGAGGCGGGCGGAGTAATAGGTGGCGAATCTGGTGCAGCCAATAGACTGGGGATGAAACGCACGACCCTCTACTCGAAGATGAAGAAGCTGAACATTAGTCCCGTTGAGTTCCAGTGCTAGTTGCCACTGTGCGCACGAACGTCGGACACGACATCTTTTCAGTATTCTTGGACTTGTGGTGGCACATCCATCGAAAAAGGCATCAGACGTGTCGAAGTGTCGAGTTTGTCAAAGCGGTCGACAGTCATCCGACGACACCGGCGCGCCAGCTATACAGACTAGACCCGTATTTTCTATAACTTATAAGTTGACGTTCCGCGGAAGACCACTTGCAAGGAGCCCTATGCAAACGGAGCGGGGATCAACCACGCCGGAGAAAGACCTCGTACGCCAAGCGATACTTTTGATGCCGACGGATCGGCTCGACGCGTGTGGAATGCGCCCCGGCCATGCACTTGATGCGAACGACGGATGGGGCAGTCGCTCTCTGCCAATCTCCCCGGCCTTCTGATCCGCTTGGGGCTCTAAGCATCGCCTTTGCCTGTGAAATGACGAGCCCTGGCTTAAAGCACCGAAGGTTTAGTGGGATCTCAACTTAGGTGAGGCCGGATGTGTCGACTCGCCTGTCTCTCGACAGTTTTGACACTCGCCACTGAGATCTCCAGGTCGTGTTTTCTATGACTTAACTATTACTCGGAGATGGAAAGGTACATGCATCTGACAGCAAGAAGCGAAGTGGGGCAACGGTGGACTCGTGGCATTCTTTTAACGCGGACTCGTCGGTAGGCGAATCAGTGGATTCGGGCGACGGTCCCCATTCGCGTTGGAAGAAACACCGTCGCACAACGCTTGCCCTCCCCCCTGGGAGCACTTCGAGTGTCTGGTGGTCTGCTGGAATTTCTCTGGGATGCAGATCACCAGACGTTAAGAGAGGTGCTCGACGAAGCAGAGCGCCGAGTTACATCATATCTCGACAAGACTACAAGCTGCGATAGCCCGGCACGGATTCATTAGAGACAAAGCCGTGCTCGAAGACCTATCTGCGGCATGGCACGGCCCGCGCGGATGGAGAAGACAGCATGAGCGAGTGGCTAAGCTTCCTTCAAGCTAGCAGTCCGTGGTGAAAGGCTGACGTAACTCTTGAGAGGAGGCGCATTATGACACCCGTGGCAGCGGTCAAGAAACGCAACAAGTTCGACCTCAAGACCTTCCTTTCGACCATCGACGGCGGCAGGACAATCTCGGCCGCTCCCAAAAAACAGACGATCTTTGCTCAAGGCGACTCGGCCGATTCTGTTTTCTACATACAGAGGGGAAAGGTAAAACTCACCGTTCTGGCCACGAGCGGGAAGGAAGCCACAATAGGCATTCTGAATGAGAGCGATTTCTTCGGAGAAGCTTGCCTCGCAGCACGGCCTCTCCGCATGTGCACTGCGGCCGCAATGACCGATTGCACGCTGATGCGGATCGATAAGAAATCCATGATGGAAGTCATTCACCGGGAACGTGCGTTCTCCGATATGTTCGTCGCATATGTGCTAGCACGGAATATCCGGTACGAGGAAGATTTGGTTGACCAGCTTTTCAATTCCAGTGAAAAAAGACTTGCTCGGATTCTGCTGTTGCTTGCTCAATTTGGCAAGGACGGTAAGCCCGAAGCTGCCATTCCCCAGATCGGTCAAGAGACTCTGGCGGAGATGGTGGGAACCACTCGCTCGCGAGTCAATTTCTTCATGAACAGGTTCAGAAAATTGGGATTCATTAACTATCGCGTTGGTGATGAATTACAGGTTCACAGTTCACTTCTCAACGTCGTTCTCCACGACTAAGCGCCTGCAGAAACACTTTAAGAGGGGAGGTAGAAAATGGTATTAGCGTCAAGTCAGACCGACGACCTAAGAATGTACTTACAAACAGGTGCAATATACAGAGACAGGTCCAGCAACGCTATCCGACTGCTCTCAATCTGCGGGGATTACTGCGTTTATGTTTATGTCTCCCTAACGAACCTGCGATCATTGATGCACGGCTCCGTGACTGGGCTCACCAGAAGAGACGTATTTGGCGCTAGTCTTGTGTTTGTCGCGGGCTCAGTCAAGGACTGGATCGGAAATCAACCCAAACATAACGCTTTAACACACTCTTCTGGCATCGTTCCCTACTCGTCTTGTGATTCTAGGCGAGCGCAACCGCACCAGGATCTCGATTTTTCCCCGATGTGCAGCAGGCAGACGATAGCATGTGGGGCCAGTCGTGGTTGAGCACAAGCTGGGGCACAAGGATGGGCGCGAAATCCCGGTGAGGATCACGCTGGGCCCTGTGAAGGAGCAGGAGGGTATGCTGGTTTCCGGTGCCATTCGCGATATTAAGGGGCGTAATCGATCCGAGGGAGCGTTGCAAGCTTCCGAAATTCGTTATCGGCGGCTGTTTGAAGCTGCCCAAGACGGCATATTGATCCTCGATTTTGCCAGCGGGCAAATTGTGGATGTGAACCCGTTCTTGACCAACCTGTTGGGATATTCGCGTGCCGAGTTAGTGGGGAAGGATCTCTGGGAAATCGGTCCCGTCAAGGACATTTCCCCCAGCCGTTCAAGTTTCGCTGATTTACAAGACAATGGCATTATCCGTTACGACGATTTGCCCCTTGAAACCAAGGACGGTCGCCGAATTGCGGTAGAGTTTGTCAGTAATGTTTATACAGTGGGCGGCACCAGAGTTATCCAGTGCAACATCCGCGACATCACCCGGCGCAAACACGCCGAGGAGGCGCTCCGCAAATCGGAAGAGCAATTACAACAGGCAAGCAAACTGGAAGCCGTCGGACGCCTGGCTGGTGGAGTGGCCCACGACTTCAACAACCTTTTGGGCGTAATTTTGGGAAGTTCGGAACTCTTGCTGGGAGATCTTCGCGCCATCGACCCACGAAGACGATATGTCGAGGCTATCATCACCGCATCTCAGCGGGCTGTAAGTTTGACAAAACAACTCCTGACCTTCTGTCGCAAGCAGGTATCTTCGACACTCGTCTTTGATCTCAATTCGATAGTGAGGGAAACTGGCCGCATGCTCCCTCGAATGATTGGAGAACACATTGAGATGGGTATTGTTCTCTCGGGAGAGCAAGCCCCGGTTCTGGCCGATCCTACCCAAGTCCAGCAGGTTCTGATGAACCTGGCGGCAAACGCTCGTGACGCCATGCCCGAAGGAGGCAAGCTGACTATCGAGGTCGCCAATTGGGAAATGAAACAGGGTGGCGGCGAACCGGCTGACGTTGCTCCGGGTCACTACGTTACGCTAACGGTGAGTGACACGGGGGCGGGGATGTCGCCAGAGATCCAGAGCCGTGCCTTCGATCCGTTCTTCACGACGAAAGACATCGGAAAAGGTACGGGCCTGGGTTTGTCTATAGTTTATGGAATCGTGAAGGAGAGCGGTGGGAGCATTTTGTTAAACAGCGAGCGGGGCGAGGGTACGACATTCAGGATTTATCTACCGAGGGCGAAGGAGGAAATCATAGAGCAGGCCGCCGCGTCGAGAGTCCCCGACGAATCTCTGCGGGGCTCGGAAACCATCTTTCTGGTAGAGGACCAGAGCGAACTGCGTCATCTCACTCATAGATTTTTGCAGGGGCTGGGATATAAGGTGCTGGTTGCAGGTCTTCCGGGAGAGGCCATTCAGATTGCGCAGCAATTCACCGGAAAAATTGACTTGCTGTTAACGGACGTGGTGATGCCAGGTATCAACGGTCGAGCGTTAGCACAGCAGTTGCGACCTCTTTACCCCAACATCCAGGTTCTCTATGTGTCGGGCTTTGATGACCAGACCCTTGAGCAGGACGTTCTCGATACGAACGATGCTTTCCTGGGAAAACCGTTTTTTCTCCGAGAGCTAGCGGTGAAAATTCGAGAACTCTTCAGCAAGCCGATTTCAGCATCGTACAACCAAAAAAAGAAAACTCGTGCCTCATGAGACGAGGAATCTCAGCCTTCGAGGCATTAGTTTGCTTTCACCCAATGTCATGACCATTGCGGACGAGCGGAGGGGGAAACGCAGTTGACACAGGCGATGAACCGCTACATGTACGCCATGCGGAAAGCAGAAGCAGCATAGCTGGAATGAAAAACAAAGTTCCATTTATCGATCCCTCGCCCGATCCAGACAAGGACCCTAACGAACCGAGGAAGTCTGAACTTCTAACCGTCGGACCAAAGGCTACGTTCCAGTGGCCGCAGGATTGTCTGTGGCCGTTCGTTGATCACAAAGGGGACAACGATACATGACGCTGTTTTGCTTTGTGGCCCACCGATAAAGACGACGGACCTGCTGTGGCTTCAGTCTGTTTCATCCGATACTCCGTGGAACTGGCAGGAGGAACTGACATGCTGAAAGCTGTGAAGGATTCGATTCGCAGAATGACGAAAGCCACTCCCCATTTAACTCGTCAACCTTTCGCCGAGACTCCAGCCAGACGAGCCAGCACTCCCCAATGCCTAGGATGAGGTCGGTACCCCTGGCGAATCCGGCTCGCATACCATCGGGATACGCCCATGCTCGATCGAATGGCAGATGTCGCAACGTCCGACAGTTTCGGTTGAATTTTCCGCGAGAACAACTCGCTGGAAAGCCACGCTGGTTGACAGGATTCGTCCCATGCCGAACGTGCATTCGCGTGCCGACGCTGAGAATCGGCCTGTTTGGTCAGTGCTGCAGGGGTTTGCGCCGCCAACCGTCCCAGACGAGCAGCATCAACGATCCGTTCTGTGGCCCCTTCGATTGAGCATTGGGCGCAGTTAATTCTTCCAACGGCGATATTCTTCCCGCAACCACGACAGAGCGTCTGCGGACCTGGCGCATTTGGGGCATGTGAGGACGGAGCTGCTTTCGCTTGCCGCTTGTTCCCCTGGGTCAGCCTTGTGGCGAATGGAGCATCGGGCTTGCGGATGGTCGACCAAAAAGCACGAGCAACCCACTCTGCAATCGGCGCGACGGCGCGACCCCAGATCGGTGCGGTCTTACTCAGTTCGACCGTGAACGGTGCCATCAGACGGCAATTGCCGTCATGCTGCTCGAAAAACCATTCGCGATTGAGGAACTGCCGCGTAATCCAGTCCAACAGGTAAGCGTCAACCTGAGGACGAACTACTTCCATAAGGTCGCACGCCAAGCTGTCGCGGGCCGGTGTGTCTACGTGCAGGACACCCATGCCCGGATCAAGACCCAGGCTCTCATTCGGCAGTTATTGTGCTCCGCTTTGTGCTCCAAGTTATTCGGTGTTCGATTCGTCCACCTTCGTGAAACCCTGACAAGATGCAGCGATCACTCAGGTCGTCCCTAATTTTGGATCAGTGCCAGGAGCGATAGCTCTCACAGGCGGCGAGATACTGCTTCATGATCGAGTCGGAGGATTTGTCTGACCATCGCTCTGGATGCCACTGGACACCCAGGACGCAAGTTTTGGTGGCGTGTTCGACTGCTTCGATCAGCCCGTCTTCTGAGCGTCCGGAGGAATGCAAGTCCGCGGGAAGTTCTCGAACACCCTGATGGTGGTGACTGTTGACCAGCAGAGTGTGTTGACCTACGCACCTGCTGAGAAAGGTCTGTGGCTCCAGGTGAACGGGATGGGTGGTATCAGTGTGCTGCGGGCCGCGATGGCAGACACTCTTTCCCGCGCTTGGGTCACACACCATTTCCCCGAGATCTTGATAGAGACTCCCTCCAAGTGCCACGTTCAGAAGTTGCATTCCACGGCAGACGGCGAGAACGGGCAGGTCGCGACTGAGCGCCGCATGTAATAGCTCGAGTTCAAATTTGTCTCGCTCCGGATTGACCCTGGAGCACCGGTTGACCTCGCCATAGAGGGCGGGATGGACATCCTCTCCGCCCGTCAGTAGCAGACCCGAGACCGCATCGAACGGGCCGTTCGCCCCTGGAACCATCAATTGGTACGTCCCACCAGCGCGGAGGACCCACTCTGCGTAGTGTTTCGCGTTCCCACTGATGGCGACGAGCAGTTTCTCAGTTGTGGGTTCGCGTGGTGGCATCCGATTGTCCAAGCGCCGCGTCTACTGCTGCCCAATGCGAGCGCGACATCAACTCATTTGGAGTAATCCAAATATTCGGAGCTCCACCCTTGATGGTATACGCCAAGCCCTTCTGGAATGCTTGCGGATCGAGGGTGCCGTGCGAGCGCCATAGACCCACAGAGATGAAAAACTTATCGGGAGGAAAACTCTGCAGCAGATCCTGGGCGATGTCCTGCGAAATCTCGGGATCCTTTTGTTGCACGCCAAAATAGTTCCACACCACGATCTGGTCGGCACTGTGCAGGACTCTCGCATAGTCCAGACCGGAATCCTTCCCGTGTCTCTGGAGGTCTTTCCAACTCACAGGCACATCCACGATGAGTTGCTTGCCGCCGGAGTGGGCTGCATCCGCGACCCTCTGAAGGAACACTCCCATCCGCGCCGACCGCCATTCCCATATGGAAGGGTCATCACGGTCAACGCCGCTTCCGAAGCGTCTTCTGGGCCACGAAGCTTGCCCGGTTGCGTCGTGATAGGAACGAAGGCATCTGTCGTCAAAGCAGAAGGAATAGTAACCAAGCTCGGTCAGCGCAATGGCGTCCAGAGGATAGTTGTGCGAGAGATACGACACCATCTCGATAATCTGCCGCCCATAGTCTCCATCGACCAGTTCGCTGAAACACACCTGGTCGGTGCTGCGTGCACCGTCAAATCGAATTGCTGACTTCTGAGGAAATCGCGTCACCAGGTCGGGCGAGTAGAAATCGACCATCGCCACGGTGCGAAAGCCATGCTTCTTGAAGTCTCGGGTCGCTTCTCCCAACATGTCAACCGATGTTCTCTTTTGCAGAGGGGACCATTGCGTTTGATGTCCTTGCCATTGGAAGTGCGCCCACTCAACCCGTCCCGCTGAGATGCCCACGGTGTGAAGTCGAGGGGCCACTGGGTTCTGGAGAACTGACGTTATTGCATTGCGCCAGTCCTGCCAACCATCAAAGTGGGTTGCCACCGCGATGTCACGAACGCGACCATCATTCGCCAACATCGCTTCACTCACCGGCCTGCGAGGAACTGGGGGCTGAGGCAAGGGAGCGGGCCCCGACGTACCGTCATGCGAAATTCGGACCGCCCCAACGACGCCAACCAGCAAGACGCCCATGAGTACCAGACTCGCTCCGCCTCGGCGACCCGTTGCCCCTACAGGCAGGCGCTCAATTTTTTCCCACCGCTCCGCCTTCCGCAACAACTCCTGCCATACGGAAGACAGAACTACAAAACTATAGAAATACGACAGTGGAATGATGAGCAGAGCCGCAATAGGAATGTATTTCAGCGTCTTGAGGTCGCGGTCGAGCAAGACGCTGTACAGCGCCACGGTCAGGAAGGTGAGTAATCCAAAATAGAGAATCAGCGTCCACACCCAATCCAGCGCATTGGCCCCGGCGAATGCGAGCCGAAAGAGGAGAGGAAGAGAAACGATCTGCAGAAGTGGCACAACGGTCTGGGCAAAGTAGTTAAAGGGCAGATACAGCGAGAACGGAAAGGCTCTCGTGGGACGAAAAAGATCGGAGTGCATGGCCGAGACCTTGAGATAACTTCGCACCCAGCGAATCCTCTGGCGCCAGAGGGGACGCAGGCCCGCGGGACACTCAGCGCGCACGACCGGATCCGGATCAAAAACAATTCGCTTCCCGAACGCTTGCAGCCGAAAGGTGAACTCGAGATCTTCCCCCCAAACCTGCTGGAACCCACCAATCTCTCGAAATGTATCGACGCGGACCGCTCCAAGGTTTCCGGAAATGATCGGCAATACATTCAACAGGGAAAGGGCGCGGCGAACGAACCCGGTTCCAATGTGGCTCGTCACCGCGAGAACTTTTTGCAGCGGAGTTCGCGCCGTCAGAGGGGTGTCATTGCCGCAAACAGCGTGGACCGTAGGATCTGCAAACCAGCGGACCATCTGTCCAACAGTATCGGGCAGGAATAGGCTATCCGCATCGGTGTACAGGATCACCTCGCCAGTAGCGGCCTGCGCTCCCCGGTTTAGTGCGGTCGCCTTTCCGCCGTTGGGCTGATCAAAATAACGAACTCTTTCTCCGTCGACCAATCCGTCAATGGAGTCCTCGGTCCCATCGGTTGAGCCATCATTGACCACAATCACTTCCAGGTCAGGGTAACGGGACGCAAGTAGTGACTCGATACAGGCTCTCAGCGTTTTTTCTTCGTTGTAGGCAGGAACAACAACCGACACCCGTCCTTCAAACGGCTTTACCGCGAGGCGCCGGAGTGCACGCTGCTTCCAGATCTCGTAAGCAATGGTTAGAGGGAAGAAAACAATCAGTTGGATGCTAACCAGTAGAGTGGCGAGGCCAAAGGCTACGAGAACCGACTGGCCAATGAGGCCCAAGGGAAAGCTCATCGCACCCACCGATAGACCCAGAATGCCTCGGCATAGGGTACTCCTGCCTGAAGTCCACGATGTGCAGCGCGCCCTTTCACCAATTCCAGGTCCATGTAAAACTTCCCGCGTTGTGTCCTGTGACTGCTGACGGCCAAGAGCTTGTCGGGAAGATACGGCGTGATGTCCACAAAGTAGTTGGGCACGAATTCCTTCGGCGCACTGATGCTCTCATAGCAGAGCAGCGAGCATTTGCGAGCAGCCTCTTTGGCTGCCTCAAAGACTGCCGCATGATCTCCATGGGTTTCGTGCGGGCTATGGGTAATAACGATCTGGACTCCAAGTTCTCTGATTTTTTCTTCGATGACTGCTCTCATTTCGGTGATGTGCTGCCGCAAATGCGTATCGGGGAAGTTCAGGATCCATAAGTCACTGAGTCCCAGGCGGCTGCCGCCCTGCCGCGCTTCTTCCGCCCTAGTACCAATGGGCGCTTCACTGCCAATTTCTCCCTGCGTCAGGACGAGACCGTAGACCTTTGCCCCTTCCTGAGTAAGCTTCAAAAGAGAACCTGCGGCCCCGAGTTCGATATCGTCCGGATGGGCGCCTATGACGAGCACCGAATCAGCCGCCGAAGCTTTTGCCGAGGGGCGCGTCTCGCGAAACAGAAGGAGCGTGAACACCGCGATTGCAATCAGAAGAACAATCTCCAGGATCTTGTAGTAGACGCTTGTTTCCAAAACAATGCGCAATCCATAAGCCACCAGAAACAGCAGGGACAACACAGGAAAGACGACTCGGTAGAGCTTCCTATGCTGGGGCGCCTTCCAGATAGTGCGTCGTTGCCTTCTATAAAAAAGCACCGTCGGAAGTGAAAGGATCGCGAGAAAGGCGACCGGTTCGCCAACCACATCCATTGCTCTCGCCGTGTCGAGTCTGTCTCCTCTGCGGATTTCTTGAAGAAGTTCCATCGCCTGATGATGACTTGGAGCGATGCGTAGCACCTGCGTCACAACCTCCTCGGCCATGATCCTCTTTCCGGCCTTCTGGTATGCCCGCGCAAGGTCGAGAGCAGTCTCGACAGATTTTGGTTCGATATCCAAGGCTTTGCGGTAGTTCTCGGCCGCGATCAAAAACTCCTTCCTCCACGTGTAGGCGTCAGCCAGAGAGCGGTAGGTACTGGCCGACGTAGGATCCAGAGTCACCGCAGTTTTCAGGAACGCGATCCCCTCCTGCAGGTTCCCGCTCCATGAAAGCACGGTTCCCTTTTGCGCCACGAGCTCTGCGTCATGGGGATAGCGAGAGACACCCCGATCGAGGAAGGTCAAGGACCTTCCAAAGTCCCCGGCCAGCGCATAGGTCTGCGCTATTCCTTTGATCGCGTCAAGATTGTCCGGGTCCACTTTCAAAACCGACTGTAGCTGTTGCTCTGAATCGGAGTAGCGGTGCGACCAACGTAAGACCCGGGCCATTCCAATCCGCGCCTCAAGATTCGATGGCGAAGTCCTCAGGACATCTTCGTATGCGACGAGGGAACGATCGTAGTCACCGGTCCAGGAAAACACTTCGGCAAGATGCAAACGAGCATCTCCGTCATTGGGGTCAGCCGCGAGCGCTACCTGGTACTCACGAATGGCGTCAGGCAGAGCACCATTTAGGGCATAACGTTTGGCAAGCTCCTTGTGCGTGGCATGCGTCTTTGGCTCAGATTCAGTGGGTAATCGCGAGTCTGTGGCGCTACGCGCGGAGCTAACCGAGAGTGCGCCAAGTGCGAAGATGATACCAACGGCAATTTGGATAGATGCTCTCATCGCAGTGGCAACCTGAAACTGGTCGTGACATATACCGCCTGATCATTTCGAATGGGACGGCGTACTGCCTTTCCGCCGACTGAAAGTTCCATCCACTTCGCCATCTTCCACGAGAAACCAACGTTGTAGACCTGCGCGGTCTTTCCGGTAAAAGCGCTCTGGTTCGAATAGTGGTCGTAGATGTAGCCGCTCTTGAGCTTGAGAGTGCGATTGAGAGGTACGCTCAGCGCGCTGAGAAAGGAATAGTCGGTGCTCCGATCGAGATCGCGGTTCGGCAGCACCAGCACCTGCGCGTCAAATCTGGGAAATGAAAGATCAGCACCTCCCCCCACCAGGTACTGCATGCCATACACTGGCACCACGTGCCGATTGACCTTGTCAACGAGTGTGCGATTGGGATCGGGATCGCGAAGGACGGCTGACTGCACCCGCAGTTGGAGCGGCTTCCATCCGGTCTTGTATAAAAGCTCGCCCCCCAACTTGTGATTGCTGGCGTGCTCACTGGGATCGAAGAAGAAGTTCGGCCGGAAGAACTCATACGAGATCGTTCCTCGCAGGTTGGGCCGCAGATCTCCCGACACTTCGATGCCCGCGGTCGGGACATGCTGGTACGCATTGGCGTCAGGCACCGGAGTAATCGCGACAGGATAGTTGTAGTTGTCCTGCTCGAAATTGAACTTGACGTATCCCGTCGGCGAGAAAAACGCATAGGCCTTTGCGTCGTACGATCGCCGCGTGTAGAAGAACTTGTCCGCGTATGAGAGCCCGGCATAGGTATCAAGGCGGTCTAAACCTCGATAGGAGAGATCGGCCTGCCAGCCTTTGGTGGTTGAATCCGTTTCCCAGCCACCATAGGCGCCAAACAGAGAAAACCCGCGTTGATACTCGAGGTCCTGCAACTCATCTCTCGTCCCCTGTTGGAAGGGAGCGACTTCCAGCTCTCGCCGGTATGACGTCCTGGCCTCGGAGAAGTGACGGTTCCATTTCTGGACCGTTGCCAGGTTGCTCAGCAGCCCGGAATCGTGAATGCCCAAGTCCATAGCTCGACGGTATTCCCGCTCGGCCGCCTTGCCGTTTCCTTCATGGCGAAATGCGTCACCCATCAGTTCATGCGCTTCAGCATTTTGCGGCTCCCGTTCCAGCATGGACTGAAGGATGACCTTCGCATCTCTTGTTTTCCCAGCTTCGAGCAACTGGGATGCTTGCTGGACTGACTGTTCGTCGCTCGCACGCAATTGGAGCGCGCAAAAGATAATCACCGCTAACCATTTCCACGTTCTCATTGCCGGGCCCTCCAGCTAGCTATCATCGCGATCAAAATCTCCTCGGCCGCCCGCACATTCGCGCCTACGCGCGCATTGATCTCCAGAATGAACGGGCGGCCGTCACCTCCGCGTCGAACGTCTACATCGATCGGTCCTTCAAGGGACAGGGCACGGACCGCCGCTGCCGCCAACTCTGCCACCTCCCGCTCGTCAACACGCTCTACAGTCAGCGCATTTCCTACGAGCCCATCTTTGAGCGCAGTCTTCTTAAGGACCACTGATGTGAGAGTCGCCCCACCCGGCTCGGCGAAGAGATTTACGTCGTATTCTTCTGCCGGAAGAAATTCCTGATAGACCCGGTCCGTCGAAAGGAACTCCGGAAGGTCATCGGCGCTTTCGTGGATTGCGATCCCTCTTCCACCCCTGCCGAAGCGGGGCTTCGACAACATGGGGAACGGAATTGAATCCAGAAGCTCCGCCTTCGAATTGCCGCAGTAGGACAATGGAACGGGCACTCCGTGTTCCATGAGCAGACGCGCGGTTTCCCACTTGTCATTCGCGACTCTCACAGACTGAGCCGGAGAGACAAATAGTGCGCAGTTCTTGCGACGGATCGGTTCGCGGTGCTCCGCAACCTTCGGGAGTTCCTCGGTAACGGTGGGAACAAGCAGCCCGATCTCGGCCTCGTCCAGGAGCTGGTCGAGAGATTCCACGAATTGATCGTCGGAGGCGGGAGGAAGCATTCTGAAGTTCTGTAGGCCGTCTAAGTGGCGCATGTCGGCGCACAGAACCGCGATGCCATTCTGCTGGAAGTATTGCGAAACGGCATGGCCCGCCGGCCCGCCTACTCCCGTGACCATGGTGACTGGACTCTTCATGAACTGGCAGCCCCTTAGGATTGCTTGTAGTGCGCCACACTGCGCTTACATTGCCTGAGACACCAGAAACGGCCTGCCGGAACAGTTCGAAACGAATATGAATGCTGCTCATTCCTTCCTAGAAGAGCCTATGTCCGGCATTCCAGCACTTTCACATCGTGAGAATGTCCCGGGGACGTAAATTTCTCGTTAACGCTCAGTCATGGGGGTGTCTCTCGGCTAGAGCTTCGGGCCGGTTTTGCGGCGCCGCGAGAACCCGCGTCTAAAACCTGACACGGCCGCACAGAAGAAATTTGCATCTGTGGGAACCGTCAGGGACTCAGCCAAACAGGAGCGCCCCTGAGCACCTTGCACGAACAAAAAATCGGGAGCGCAGGGGAAGCATCTGCGCTCCCGGGGGAGGCAATTCTATGAACAGCACTGCAGCTGCTACTGATCGATGCGTCGAGCGATCATGTTGAAGCTGCTGCCGGTGAAGAACACCAGGCCGCGGACTCTGACCGTATCGCCGTTGTTCACGCTAGCCAGTTTGTGTAGATCCGTTCCCGGTTGCCAGTACACGGTGACCTGAGTTGTTCCAGAGAGCATCGCGAACACAGAGTCGTTGGCCACGGTTAGGGTGAAGGTCACAGGTCCCGCGGTTGTCGATCCCTGCAGCCCAGACACCGTGCCCACCAGCGCCTGTTGCTGCAATTTGACCTTGTCCGCCGTGATGCTGGTTCCGCTCATCGCGGCGACACTTTCCACTTCGATTCTCTGCCCTGCATGAACGGTTGCGGCATCGAAGGGGAAGGTTGGGGCTGAAGGCAGGCCACCGATCCCGCTGGTGTCGATGTTGCCCTTCTTTACTTTGTACTTGGCACCGCTGACGTCTGCGGTGATCGGCTCGCCCACTTTAGTGTCGTCCATGCCGCTTCCCATGCCATGGTCAG
The DNA here is from genome assembly GCA_017883385.1 of Candidatus Sulfotelmatobacter sp. Lineage (GTDB taxonomy): Bacteria > Acidobacteriota > Terriglobia > Terriglobales > Acidobacteriaceae > Sulfotelmatobacter. The sequence continues at coordinate 5,065 of JADGNQ010000040.1, read as the reverse complement.
CAACAAAGGTGAGTTGGGTGGCGGGATTTCCGGTCACTTGTGTAATCAGTCCTTCGGCTTCCGCGCCATTCGAGTCTTCGATTCCTTCCACTTCCTTCGCGTAGAGAGTGCCATCCGACTTGGTGACACCTTCCACCGTTACGATTGTGTTCAAAGTCAAAGTCGCACCGTCGTTGAACTGCGTGTTTGCGTCGGTGGTGAAGGTAAGAGGTGTGCCGGTCTGATCGACCGTCAGGGTGAATGAAGTTCCGTTCACCACCGTGATGACTCCGGTGGTGTCCTCGAGTTCGCCATCGTCGTGGCCTTGTTTGTCCTCTGCGGCGACAACGGCCGTTCCAACAGTGAATGAAGCGGCTGTGAGATTGACTCCGGTGATGTTTCCTTGCCCGTCAAACGTCAGCGAATTGGCGACGTTCAAATCGATGTCGACAACCATGGAGCTGGCTCCAACCGTAAGAGCCGGGCTGAAGTTGAGCGTGATCGCCTGGTTGAAGGCCGGCTGCAGTTTCACCAGCACGCCTAGGTTATTGATGAAGGTAACCTCAGGGTTGGAAACCGTGATGGACGCGCTGCTGTAGCTTCCTTGCGGCACGTTGAGCAGGGCCAACGGTTCGTTGGTGCCGGACAAGTGGGAGAGCTCAAGTCGGCGCGTCCCGGACAAAACGGTGACAGCGCTGCCGCTGGTTGGGGTTACGGTGATGGGGCCGGCGGTGACTTCGAAGGACACAACGCGATCCGCGGGGGCATCTCCGATCTTCACCTGGGTTGCGGTTTGGGGCGTCGGGCCGGGTCCTGGACCGGCGATCGCACTGGATGAGCCGCCACAAGAAATCGCTAGAAGTGTTAGGCCGATAGCCAGCGTAATAAACGCGAGCTGACTGAATCTGCGAACCACAGGTACAAACTTCTGAGTCACTGACATGTCTGGCTCCTTGGTCGAATCTCTGGGCACCCCCCTCAGCAGGACTCTTCATGGGGCTGCCTGTTCTGTTGTTTGAGACACTGGCCATCTTCGAACGGAACAGTTTTCTCCATGCGGAAACAAAGAGTCATGAGAATGGGTTTCGTTTTTCTCCTCTGAAGGTCTGCTGGCTGCGGAATGGAAATCTTTTCCGAGAAATTGTCTGTTCCGCGTGAAGTTCTGGCGTGTCCTAGTTAGGTGTGGGCTGGATAACAACGAAACACCAGGCTCGATCAGTCCACCACCTAATCTCGGAGTGGGAAGAATGTACGATACGTTTTCCGGCGGTTTTGACGCGCTCTTTGCTCCCGACTTGGGGGCCATCCGGGTGCCGGAGACGCCCGGATGCATTGCTATAATCGGCGAAATGCCCCTCGAAGAACTTGCGGACGAGGAACTCGCGAGACGCTATCGAGACGCTTCTGATTCCAGCGAACGTGAACTCTTCGTCAATGAGCTGTTTCGGAGGAACTTCGCGCGGGTTGCGCGCTGGTGTCTTCGCTTCACGGCTGACCGCGAGACTGCTGCCGACCTCTCCCAGGAGATACTGACCAAGGCTTATCAGAACCTGGATTCATTTCAAGGGCAGTCCAAGTTTTCCACTTGGCTCTTCGTTATTGCACGCAATCATTGCTTGAACGCAGTGCGGGCTAATGCAAGACAGGCCACGGAACTCAAGGCGGACGTGGATGAGGAATTCATGGCCGAGATCCCCGATGCTGGTGCGACACCGTATTCAGCACTGGAGCGGGAATCGTCGGCAAAACTGGTGTCGGAACTGCTGAATCAAGGCTTGGACGAAACCGAAAAGGTGGTCTTCACCCTGCACTACGGCGAAGACTTGCCGCTCGATGCCATCACTCGCTTGCTGGGTCTCGAAAATCGAAGCGGCGCCAAGGCCTTCATCGTCAGTGCAAAACGTAAGCTCGCTCGCCTCGTGCAACAGCGCAGAGCGCGCGAAAAACAAGCCGGATATTGAGAGATGCACCCATGTCAAATCGATCAATACTGAATACGGCCCTTGCGGCAAAGCCTGGCTGCCTGTCTCTGCAGGAACTGGAGCGACTGGCGGAAGGCAGGGCCCCGGGTCATCCACACTTGGCCGACTGTCCGCGCTGCCAGGCTGAGCTGGCCATGCTGAAAGCATTCGAGTCGAGCACTCCGCTTCCCTATGAAGGTGCGGCGGTGGCATGGATCAGTTCGCATCTGGGGCGTCGGTTCGACCAGATCAAGAACCCAAGTAGCGAGCATCGGGGCGCTCAGGCCGGCGCGGGGAGTCCCACCGGGTGGTTCGCTCGTTTGTTTGGAACCGGTAATGCACGATGGCTCGTGCCGGTCGCGGCCATACTTGTGGTGGCGGTAGCCAGCAGCGTGTTGTTGCGACCAGCCAGGCAACCGGACCTGCGCGCCGACGCTGGATCCGGCCCGGCAGTCTATCGCTCGCAGGAAGTTGAGGTCGTCGCTCTTGCAGGGGAATTGCCACAAGCCCCGAAAACCTTGCAGTGGAAGCGCTTTGCGGGCGCCGCAAACTACAAGGTGTCGGTCATGGAAGTGGACCACGAAGCCCTTTGGGCCGCCGAAACAAATGACATTTCCATTACAATCCCCGGTCCTACGCGGGGTAAGATGCTTCCAGGAAAGCCGGTGCTGTGGCAAGTCACGGCATTCGATGGCCAGGGGCGGGTGCTCGCCGTTTCCCAGGTGCAACGTTTCTCAGTAGGAAGAAAATCCCCAGCTTCAACGAACGGATCACTCCTGCAGTGAAGAGGTGTCCTATGAATGGTCTACGCTTGCGCTGCAGCTTTTCGCGCTTGCTGCAACTTTCCCTGCTGGCTTTGCCTGTCGTGGTGACGCCGATCGGGCTTGCGGCCCCGGGAGAACCCGGAGCTGTTTTTGCGGGAGTCAGCCTTTCGGTCGCGAGCCCAACTGTGCCTCCGGGCGGAATGCTGCAGATGCAGGTCTCGGTTACTGAGCCGAAACCGATCCTGAAAGGAAAGCAGGGCGCAAAATTCGCCTCGGTCGTCGGTGCAGTCAGTTCTCCGCTGGGAGCAATTCGAAGTGCTGCGCTTTTCAGTTCCGGCGGAGACGTCAGTGGAGTCGCTGTGCTCGGGCCCAGCGATACGCAGGTGTACTTCAGTTCCCCGCTTACCTCTTTCGGCATGACTATTGACACTCCGGTCATGACGATTGAAGTTCCCGTTCGCAAGACAGCAACCGTCGGGCAGAGCGTGAACTTGACGCTCGACCCCAACAGTTCCTTGTGGTATGACCCGAATTCGACACTGTACCCGGTGGAACTGAAATCGGGAACCATGACGGTCGGCGGTTCCCTGTCGATCGCGGACGTGAATCCGGGAGCCGGCGTTGTTCAGCCCGGGACGGTGATCTCGATCAAGGGCGTTGGGTTCCAACCGACATCGCGGGTCGATGTAAATGAAGGAGTGATTGCCACGTCGCAGTACATTAGCCCGAATGAGATGCAGGTCACGTTCTCCCTGCCGCTCGACATCAGAGGCAAGCGTATCCGGGTAACCAACGATAACAACGAGCGGGCAACCTACTATCCGTACCAGCGGACGGCACAGGCTGGAAAGAGCACTCACGCTCTAGTCGCAGCCAGCTACCCTTTGTTTTCCCAGAGAAAATTGAAGCTCGGATATTTCCGGCCCCAATTAAAGGGAACGATGTTCAGCGGGCTCGCCCTGCAGAACCTGAATCCGGCCAGCGCGACTTTCTTGCTCCAGCTGTTTTCGAGTACCGGTGTTCTGCTCGCCCAGCGGAATCTCTCCGTCGCACCGAATACGCGCATCGCGCGAGACCTGGTGGAGCTATTTCCAGGAGCAGTACCCGGAGGCGGGACCGAGTTGAAGGTGTCGTCAAATCGAGCGGTCCAAATGCTGGGCCTTCTGGGGGATGACGCCTCAGGAATCGTGCTGCCCGTGCTGCCTTCGCCTACTCCGTAAGCGAATCAAAAAACCGAGAAACAGCGAGACCAGAACGGGGATCGCCGCGGCGAGCGCAAGACTGCTCCACGAGACAACTGCCGGCAAGGGCGTCAAGCCCTCGCCGTTAAGTACAAATGCAGCCCAGAGCCTTGGATCTTCCAGCTTTGTATTCGAGTGAAGAAACTTGAGTTTCGCCAGTTGAAGTGCCTCCGCCTTAGGCCTGTGCTCTTTCAAAGCGAAGAAATAAAACTGCTTCATGAACTCAGCGGTGGGTTCGTCGTCGACTCGCCACAAAGCAGTCAATGAAGAACTTGATCCTGCCGAAAGCAGCGCTCGACTGAAAGCCTGCATTCCTTCCCCACGTATGATCTTGCCGCGCTCGGTGTCGCACGCGGAGATCGTCGCCAGGCTGACGCGGCTCAGGTCCAAGTCGTACAACTCTCTCAGGAACACATAGTCAGGAACGCCGTCACGATTCTCGGGAGAGAACAGCATTCTGGAATTTTCAGGGTTGTCTACGTCGGCAAACGCGTGCGTGCTGACGTGCAACAGAAATGCGCTGTTGGCTTCCGCGCCCAGAAAGAACCTCTTCAAGTCATTCTCCTGCAAGAAAATCCGCGTCGCACCGCTCGTACGGTTCTTAATGTCGACTATTTCTGCAGCGGAGTAACGCAATCGCTGTGTGCCATCTCTTTCCGTGTCTCCCTCGATCACTTGAGAGCCTTCGCCTTTGAATATTGGATCTCCAAAAGCGACAAGTTCGCGAGTCCAAGGAAACCGTATGCGGTGGTCAGCAGTCTGAGGCCGCAGTAGCAAAGCGGCAGTCGGCAGGTAAGTGATGTCGTAGCGCTCAATCAGCAGTGAATTCGATGGCGGGCCAGACTGCAGGAGGTCAAATGGGACATAGCTGATCCAGCCATCGGGAACGACGAGCAGGTGACGACTCCCCGGCGGCACTACAGAGCTTTCAGGAAGAAGAGTGTTCAACAAGGACATCTTCTCGCGCCAGTTTTGGTCGAGCGCACTGGGAAGACTGTTCAACAACTCAAGAATCCGGGCCTGCTGCGCAGCGGTAAGCCGCTTCAGCATCATTCCGGAAGCATTTCGCGTGCACCAGATGAGGCCGATTCGTTCGTTCGAAGTCCAGAACTCGAAGAGC
>JADGNQ010000176.1 GCA_017883385.1 Candidatus Sulfotelmatobacter sp. | reverse complement strand
TGGTGTCCATCTTTGCGCTCAGGGGTTGCCGTCAGGCCAAGGATGTACCTCGCCTTTACCTGTTTCATCACCTGCTCAAAGGTGAACGCCGACAAATGGTGGCATTCGTCGACAATGACGTGCCCGTATTCTGCGACGAAGTCTTTGACTCCCTCTCTGCCGTGGGTGCTTTGGATGATGGCGATATCCAGGGTGCCACTGCGTTCGCTTTTCCCGCCTCCAATCTGGCCGATTGATTTGTCCGTAAGATTGAGGAACATCGCCAATCTCGCGTGCCACTGATCTAACAATTGTTGGCGGTGAACCAGTACGAGAGTATTCACTCTTCGCGCCGCGATCAGCCATGCGGCCACTGCGGTCTTGCCAAAAGCAGTAGGAGCGCAGAGGATCCCCTCGTCGTGTTCAGCAATCATGGAAACAGCGTCCTCCTGCGACGGGCGCAATTGGCCGCAGAACTCCACGTCAATTGCATGTCCCGCGCACCGCTCGTCACGGATGTCTGGCTTGATGCGATGCGCTTCAAACAGTTCGATTACCTCGGCCAGACACCCACGCGGCAAAGCAATGTGGTTGGCGAGGTCCTCGCCGCACGCAATTACTCGCGGCTTGTTGAATGTGGGAAGCCGCATTGCTTGGGCCTTGTAAAATTCAGGATTCTGAAATGCGGCCAAACGAAGCAGACGGTTCAGCATCGCCGAAGGCAGCCCATTCTTCTCGATATACAGAAGGTTTGCGCGAACGATTTGAACCGCGAGTGGAAACGGTCCTGGTATTGGGCCGTCTATTCTCTTTTGTGACGGCGGCAGCGCCCAGGGATCTTGCTCGGCGTCGTCCATAATGCTGATCCTGACACCGATGAGATCTCCTCGTTTTTGAGCCTCCCGCACGACTGCCTCGACAGCGTCCGCCGACATTCTTTCCACGCTCCCCAGAAATGCCCACTGGTCTGGGTACGGATGGAATTCTGAATCAACAAAGACACTGTTTCCTTCCGCGCGCGGAATCTTTTGCAGAGGTAGAGCGATCAGGTTGCCAAGACCTCCCTTAGGCATCGTGTCCTGATTAGGAAAGAATCGGTCGTAGGACTCCAGACCCAGTTGGTGCCGGAACTCCATGGTTCGAGTGAGAATTGCGCATCCTAGTTTTCGCGCAATAGTCGCGGGAATCGCTCGATTGAAGAATATCCAAACATGGCCGCCGTTCCCTGAGCGAGAACGTTCCAAAACCGCTGGCACATTCATCTCACGACAAGCCACAAGGAACGCAGCGGCATCCTTCTGCCAGGTCTTCTTATCGAAATCAACCGCCAGGAGCCAGCAGGTCTCGTCCGGCAAAAGCGGATAGATTCCGACCGTATGATCCCCGACAAGATGGCCTCGCACAACGTCTTGCGTTAGTGGCCTGAACTTTCTAGTCTGGCGATCAACCTTCTTGCGGTCCTTGTCTTTGGCCCGCAGATATGATTTCCAATCGCGATCTGCCCTCGGCATGTATCCGGATCGCCCGTCGGCGTTCTCCCAGCGAATGGCATACACATCGTCACGTCCACGGAAGAGACTGCGAAACAGCTCTATCCGCTGTTGCGCCGTACCCACTGCGGATCTGCGAACGTCTGGCGCTGTGCTTATGATCTGAGGACTCCGGCTGATGGGGCGAGGCTCAGGAATTCGTATACCGTGCTCGATCAAAAGACCGCGCAGCTGACCATTTTCGGCACGCAGGCGTCGCACCTCCGCCACGGATGCCTCAAGGTTCGGAAACTCGTTGTCAGTTTTGCTCAAGTCAAAGACCTGCCGGCACTCCGACACTTGACCCCAAAATGATCGCATATCGCCGGCTTCCGCTTGCGCTGGCTTTCGTGTAGAGCCAAAGTGGGATGGCTCCTAGTCGTGGTAACCAAAAGCTCTAGCTAAGCTTGGCTCGGGATTGCCACATAAACGAGATTCCTCGAAACGCTTGGCAGCGACGAGGAGATCTGCAGACAGGTGCACCGCGTGAAATTGCGAAATTGACAAGAATGCATAGGCAGACGAAGAAGGGAACTCTTGGCGCCGCTCTGATCAGTCAGATAAAAAAACGCCCGGAAAGAGCGCGTCCCGCGAGCTTCTTCTTTGCGACATGACCCGTGGAAAACCTTCAAAACCGACACATTTGCTTACACACTTTCACGTCTTGTACAATACAAACTATTTATTATCATAACTATACAGAGATACGCAGCGGACTCAAAATCCGCCGACCTTCGGGTCTTGGGGGTTCGACTCCCCCTCCCGGCACCAATCGTCCAACCCACTCAGAGGGCTAGTTAATCGCAAGGGCGCCTGGCAACAACCGCATAGTTTCCCGACCGCCGGCGGCTCATCCAAATTACAGAGGGCGATCAACGGAAAGATTCTAAGGAACACAAGAGTTGGGGCGAGGGCGTGCCTTCCTGGAACGGGGAACCCGCACCATAAGCAGGCTGGCTGGTATTGGTGTTAAACTTTTTAGATTGTGCCGCAATTCGTGATTGAACGAGAGGTCCCTGGCGCCGGAAGACTGTCGGAGACGCAGATTCAGGAGATATCACTGCGTTCGCTGCAGACACTGAAGGAAATGGGGCCACAGATTCAGTGGCTCCACAGTTACGTCACTGAGGACAAGGTCTATTGCGTGTACCTGGCGCCGGACGAGGACAGCATTCGAGAACACGCCCGTAGGGCAGGCATTCCAGCCGATCGTGTTTCTGCAGTGCGCCGGCTCATTGATCCGGCCAATCTGAAATAGCGGACTCCCGCTCCTCCAGAGAGTATTGGATAGCTCTTTCCACGCTCATCTCAGAACCTTCTGCCCACGCGCGCTTCCCCTCCGTCTCTCCAAGCGATTTCCAGGCAGGTTGCAGCGTCTGATCGAGCTTGGATTGTTCCGCTTGATGGAGAGGAGCACTGATCAACTGGCGTAAATGCGCCGCTGCTGCGGCCAGCTTCAGAGCACGTTCGGCGTGCCCTTGAGCCAGGGCCAGGCCAGCCGAGCCTTCCAGCGCCCGTGCCATGCCACGCCGGTGTCCCAAGCCCGCAAAGATTTCCAGGGCTTCGCGGTATCCGGCGTGTGCAGCCAAATGGTCTCCCTGCTCGGAGTCGATGTAGGCCAAATCTGTCAGGGACCGCGCGGAACCCCACGGGTCTGCGGCTTCCCGAAAGGCGGAAAGTGCATATTGATACAATCCCCGAGCGGCGGCCATGTCGCCCTGTTCTCGCGCTATGTCACCTTGCTGGTTGATCGACCAAGCGGCACCGGTGCGATCACCAAGTTCCTCGAAAATATCCGCCGCCTCACGCAAGGCCCATCGGGCGCGTGGATAGTCGCCGCGAACTTTGACTACGTCCGCAAGGTTGTGAAGACAACGCGCGGTTGCCAAACGGTCTGGCAGCATACGCCAGCACGCAAGGCTTCGCTCAAAGTTGCTCTGCGCCGAGGCGTAGTCACCCCGATCTCTAGCCGATACCGCCAAAGCATTCAATGACGCGGCAATGCCAGACTCATCTCCCAAGTCTTCATAAAGAGAGAGGCTCTTTTCCAGAAAACGCTCGGCAGCCGGATAATCTCCCTGAGTTGTGGCTAGGGCGCCGAGAAAAAGCGACACTCTGGCCCGTTCTTTGTTGCGATCAGCACCGGCCAGCGTCAGAACAGCTTCCAGTCGCGCTCGGCCCTCGGTCAGATGTTCCCGCATGTCCCAGAATCGGAACAGAGCTACGCAGAGACGTAACCCCCAGTCCAGATCCAGGGTCTGAAACAGCCAGTCGAGTGCGAAGCGGAAGTTATCGATCTCGACGTCGCATTGCGTCAGCCAGTGCGCCCGGTCGGCGGGGTTCAGTTCTGGATTTCCTTCCTCCGCCAGCACCACACAGTAGGCCGCATGCGCTCGTCGCGCAGCCGATTGCTCACCACTATCGGTGAGGCGCTCGAGGGCATACTCGCGAATCGTTTCTAGCATCGCGAAACGCGGATCGGCCTCGGCGCGGTCCACACGCTGAACCAGATTCTTATCCACCAGGGACGACAGCCCTTCGAAGAGATCGATCCCGAGGTCGCGACTTGTGTTGCAGACCGCCTCCGCCGCCTCCAACGTGCATCCCCCGACAAACACGGAAAGCCGGCGAAACAGTTTCCGCTCGGCCTCATTCAAGAGACCATGACTCCAATCGATGGTCTTGCGCAGCGTTTGCTGCCGTTCGGGCAGGTCGAGCGCACCACCCGTTAGAAATAGCAGCGGGCATTGCAGCCGATCCAGGAGGCCGCTGGGAGACAACACCTTGGTTCGGGCAGCCGCCAGTTCAATGGCCAACGGCAGTCCATCCAGTCGTAAACAGATTTCCTGAACCGCAGGCGTATTTTCTGCCGTCATTGCAAAATCGGGCCAGACTGCTGCGGCGCGTTGCGCGAACAATTCGATGGCAGAATTCTGCGCCAGCGGCGCGACCGGGAATTCCTGTTCGCCGTACACACGCAAACAGGACCGGCTGGTAACCAGGATCTTTAGAGACGGGCATGCCTCCAATGTTTCGGCCACCACGGTCGCTGCCGGGAGGACCTGTTCGAAGTTGTCCAGAAGCAGCAGGAATGGTCCCGAGTCCTGCAGTTGATCACCGATGAGTTGTGGGATGGTGCGGTTGGCAACTTGCTGGATTTCGAGCGCATCCGCGACAGCCGTTGCCACCAGGCCGGGATCCGTGATCGAGGCCAAACTAACGAATTGACAACCCGCCGTGAACCGGTCGGCAATCGCGGCGGCGACAGCAATCGCCAGGCGCGTTTTCCCGGCGCCCCCCGGACCCGTGAGGCTCAACAGCCGAACATCCCCCCGGAGCAGCAACTCGGTCGCCTCTGCCATCTGTTGTTCGCGTCCGATGAGCGATGTGCGCGGGACTGGCAGATCGTGGCGCTTCCTGGCAGTCCTCACCCTCGCAATCTTCGCCCTGGCACTCTCCGCCGACGACAGCTCGCGACCATCATTCAAGCCAGAGAGATCAGCTTCAGGGAAAGAGTCTGTTTTTTTCAGGTGTTCGATCACCTCGGCAGCGAACAAGTATCCGCGGCGAGGCACGGTCTTAAGCAACTGCTGATTGCGATCATCCAGAGCGCGACGCAACTCAAGGGTGCACTGCACCAGCGAATCGTCAGTCACGAAAGCATCGGGCCAAACTGCCTGCATCAATTCTTGCTTGCCGATCAGCCGTCCAGGGTGTTGCACCAGGTACTTGAGGGTTTCATATACCTTAGGACGAAGTTTGATCTCCTCTCCCGCTCTGAGCACACATCCCCGTACGAGGTCCAGGGTGAACTCGCCGAATTGATAGCCCAGGGGGCTCGTCTCCACGTGTGCTCCCGTTTCTACAAAGCCAAGCCGATTGAACGTTCTGATTTTGGCTTTTCTTTGGCGTTGTTTCGTTACTTCCCGTCCGGATGATTGTTACTTTGCACTTGCTAGGCGAGGCTCAACACTCCGTTACACGATCCTCGAGAGCACCCAGGATGAGCGGCTTTACAGAGCGGATTCTAGCAAAATGCGTTGCCGCAGAAGCCGTCAGCAATAGCCGCCGTGGACGATGGGCCCCGATTTTACAAACAGGAGACAAAATCCAATGACTACAGCACAGATTCCCACCATTGGGATGAGGGTTCGGCACTTCGCGACTCAGTATTCCATGACCGCTCTTCTTCTCATGAGCGTTTGTCCGTTGCGCGCCCTGGCGCAAGACGTTCACTCGCACACGCAGGCCCAGCCACAGCAAGAACTGACTGCGGGCGAGCAAACCAGGCAGGACGCCCTTCTCAGAGTTGTCCGGAGGGCGACCGAACGCTTTAAGGATGTAAGGGCGGCCGAGCACGAGGGTTATCACCTTGAATTCGGTTGCGTGAGCGGCGACGACTTTGGGGCCATGGGCCTCCACTTCGTGAATGACACCCTGGTGGGCAGCGGCATCGTCGATGCCACGCGTCCCCAGATCATCCTCTACGAAGCGCAGCCGGACGGAAGCATGAAACTGACCGGAGCGGACTATCTTGTCATCGCCAGCGCTTGGGATGAGAAGCATCCGGGCACGCCGCCGCAACTCATGGGACAGATCTTTCACTACTTCGAATCCCCCAATCGCTTCGGACTGCCGGCCTTCTACACGCTGCATGTCTGGGCGTGGAAGGACAATCCCATGGGTGCATTCGTGAACTGGCATCCCAGTGTTTCCTGCCAGTCGTTCATCGGCGATACCACTCCGTAGCGGGGTTCGATAGGTGCACCCTCAACGGCAGCCTTTCGATCCCCCTGCGGATCGAAGGGTCTGCTCAAACCACAACCAGGAAAGACGTTTACCACGGGTAGCACAAGCTAACGGAGGTGAGCACAACACAGGCGCGGCTCAGGCAAAGACCATCCGCGTCCAACATTCAGAAGGAGAAGGTAATGATGAAACAAATTAAGAGATTTATTGGGTTGGCCCCGCTTCTGGCGGTGGTCTGGGCCTCGGCTCAAAGCCCCCACACAATACGGGTGAAAGTACCGTTCCCGTTCGTGACAGCAGGAAAGAACTGGCCAGCCGCAGACTACAGCGTGCAAATCCGGTCGGATAACGGCGTCCTCACCCTGAGTTCACCCGGCGTTGCCACGGCAACAATGCTAACCACCGCCGGAGAATGGTCGGGAGAAGGGCGAACCTACCTCCAAATCCAGCGTTCCGGCGAAACCTGGGTCCTGCAGGAAGTCAGCCTCGACGGTCAGGCGCATGCTGTCCCCGCAGGCGAGTTCGAGAGAGAACTAACTAAAGAACGGGTGTCGGTGGAGGCTTCGGCCACCAATTGAACCGTGAATCCTCGTCCTTTGCGCAGGACAAGCCTGCAAATTGTCCGGCGCAGAGGACAGGGGATCTCACACTAGAACCATCGCAAGAACGAGGACGGGACGAGGAACGATCCAAGAACTTAAGGAGACAAGCCAAATGAGCACAACAACACAAGCACCTGCAATTGACATGAACAAACTGAACGCCTTTATCGGTCAATTCGTAGTCGATCTCGGCGCCGCAGTTCATACCGGCATGGTCGTTATCGGGGAAAAACTGGGGCTCTACAAAGCCCTCGCCACGGGCGCGATGAACCCTGCACAACTTGCCGCCACCACCAAGACCGATGAGCGTTATTTGCGCGAGTGGCTGGCTTCACAAGCTGCGGGGGGCTACATCACCTACGACGATAAGACCGGCAAGTTCAGTCTGAGTGAGGAACAGGCCTTTGCCTTGGCGAATGAAGACAGTCCCGCATACCTGCCCGGAGCATTTGAACTCGCCTTGGGCTCGCTGGCTGCAGTTCCACGGATCGCGGAATCCTTTCGCACCGGCGCCGGCATGGGTTGGCATGAACATGTTGATGGCGTCTTTCATGGATGCGAGAAATTCTTTCGTCCAGGCTATGCCGCCAATCTTGTAAGCACCTGGATTCCCGCTTTGCGCGATGTCCGGGAGAAGCTGGAGGCAGGGGCGCGAGTGGCCGACGTCGGCTGCGGGATTGGGGCTTCCACCATCTTGATGGCGAAGGCCTTCCCCAACTCTCGATTCTTCGGGTTCGACTATCATGACAAGTCAATCGAAGCAGCGCGCGCGTCAGCAAGACGCAACGGCGTAGCCGACCGCGTCACTTTCGAAGTGGCCAAGGCAAAAGAGTTTCCGGGCCACAACTACGACTTCGTCGCCGTCTTCGATTGCTTGCATGACATGGGCGATCCGATTGGGGCGGCTGCGCACGTCCGGCAGTCCTTGGCCAAAGATGGTACGTGGATGATCGTTGAGCCTTTCGCCAATGACCAGTTGAAGGACAATCTGAATCCCGTCGGCAGGGTCTATTACTCCTTTTCGACGCTGCTGTGCACGCCTTGTTCACGATCGCAGGAAGTCGGACTGTGCTTGGGTGCCCAGGCTGGCGAGACACGCATTCGGGAGGTTGTGACCTCGGCCGGCTTCAACCGTTTCCGCCGGGCTACGGAAACACCTTTCAACATAGTCTACGAGGCTCGGACATAGTCTGTTTGGCCGAAGGTCCGCGAGCGACGGTCTCCCTCAAGGAATGCGAGCCGTCGCTCGTGCGCGACCTCATTAATCTCCGCGAGTGCGGTGGCACAAGGCCTACCGAACTCTAGCCGCAAAGCAGTGCCTACGCAGACTCTTTGGCCACTGCGGAAGTTTCGAACTCGTGCAACAGTTTTTCAGTAGTCTGCCAGCCGGACATTCAGCGCTGTAGAATATCCGCGAAATTAGACTTCAAGAGGAAAAGCAAATGAACCCAACTCCCAACGCAACTGCTTCCAAAGAACGCTCAAGCGGCAACGGCAACCCGCATGATGCGAGCAACGCGAGTACATCGCCACCGCAGCCTGTGAAGCCCGTGCTGACCGAGGAGATGCTCGCGCGTTTCGCTTCGCGCGCCGCCTCCTACGATCGGGAAAACCGCTTCTTTGAAGAAGACTTCGAAGAGCTTCGGGCGGCGAAGTATCTGCTGTTGCCTTTGCCGTCGGAATTCGGCGGCGCGGGCATGACCCTTGCCCAAGTGAGCCGGGAGCAGCGCCGCCTGGCCTACTATGCGCCCGCAACTGCGCTTGCCGTCAACATGCACCTTTATTGGATCGGCGTCGCGGCGGATCTTTGGCGCCGCGGAGACGCCTCACTGGAATGGATCCTGCGTGAAGCAGCTGCTGGCGAGATCTTCGCAGCCGGCCACGCGGAAGGCGGCAATGATATTCCGGTTCTGCTCTCGACCACGAAAGCAGAACGTGTCGAGGGCGGCTACAGGTTCACGGGCAGGAAGAACTTTGGCAGCCTGACGCCCGTCTGGACCCGGTTTGGCTTGCATGGCATGGACACCAGCGACCCCAGCCAGCCAAAGATTGTGCACGCATTCATGCCGCGCGATACCGCTGGATACACAATCAAGGACACATGGGATGTACTAGGTATGCGCGCGACCCGCAGCGACGACACTGTGCTGGAGAATGCATTTGT
>JADGNQ010000039.1 GCA_017883385.1 Candidatus Sulfotelmatobacter sp. | reverse complement strand
TGGGCGCGGAGAGATGGCCGAGTGGCTGAAGGCGCGCGCCTCGAAAGCGTGTATACCTTTACGGGTATCGGGGGTTCGAATCCCTCTCTCTCCGCCAGTAACTTGAGCCAGACTCATTTTTGCCTTTGTCTCATTTTCGGGCTTGAGCCAGCGTCGACGACGGCAGTAAGGCTTTGAGTGCTTCAGCCAAAGCCCCCACATTGGGTTCCTCGAACATGGAGATGTGGCCTCCAGGAACATCGTGGATCTCCAGCCCGCCGCCTGCAAAGCTCTCCCAGCCCAGGCCCGAATCCCTTTGAGTTCCAACGGTCTCCGGTTCATCTGCCGCCCTTATCAGAGTGATCTTCCCTGGATAAGGCTGGACGGAGTAATGCTCCAGGGCTTGCTTGTGAGCTTCCTCCACCTGAAAATAGTGAAGACTCGCGGGAAGAGCCCGGCCCACCAGTCGATAGCAAGAACACCCTAGAGCTTGAGCCGCACGACGCATCCGGAACCGATAGTATTCGCTCTTTGAGGCAGATCTTTGCAGCAAATAAACGGGACCCTGTTTTCGAAGGTTGTGCCAGTGGCGAGATATCTGGTCTTTCGCGGCTACGTGATGGGTGCTTTCCGGAATGACTGCGTCGAACAACATGAGTAATCCAGGCTTCTTGCCTTGTGCATAGAGCTGTTGACACATCTCAAGAGCGATGAACCCCCCAAGAGACGCCCCTCCCAAGAGATAGGGCCCTTCCGGAAAGAAACCTTGAAGTTCCTTGAGGTAGATGCACGCCAGATCTTCGAGACTCGGCAGACGAGTCTGCGCCTGAGATTCGAGGGGGGATTGCAATGCATAGAAAGGTTGGTCTGGCCCCAGGTATGTCGCAAGTTGTCTATAGAAAAGCAGACTCGTCCCGAGAGCGTGAACGCAAAAAAGAGGAATCTGAGAACCATTCGGCTGTATTGGTACCAGGGCAGACCAAGTCTTGGATTCCACGACGGCTGGTCGTCTTGACTTGTGGATCACGGCCGCAAGCTGGCGTATATTGCGTGCTTCAAAGAGGGCGGCAAGATTGAGGTCCACCTGATACGTCTTCTTTATCTTCGCGAAAAGGCGCACGCCGACTAACGAATGACCTCCCAGATCAAAAAAGTCGTCGTCTAAACCAACCTTCTCTACGCCCAGAAGTTCTTGCCACCACTCGGCGAGGACACTCTCAACCTCGCCCTCTATTTCCTTCGTCTTTCCTGGCGAAGGCGGGCTTGTTACGGGCCCTGCCGGCTTGCCCGAGAGACCACCACGAACCACGATGATGCCAGAGGGCATATCGGAAGAAAGAATCTGGTCGAATGCCCTGATCCCGTCAGCTGGTGCCATCCCCTGCTCGATCATCGCGTCCGCTGTAGCGCCGCCATCTCCGGCTGCCCGCGGGCGCAGTAAAGGCGCAGGGTTGTCAGCGGTAGTTGCGATGCGCCGCAAGACAAATTCGTCAGCCTCTCCCAAGACCCGTCCATCCACATCGAGGAAAGTGAAACTGAAGGTCGCGACTTCGCGTTGCGGCGTATTCTCCTGACGACAGCGGATGTGACTGTAGAATCGTGCAGGCAGCGGACGATAAAGCGTAATCCTCTTATAAGACAGCGGCAGATAGAGGGCTTCGGACTCTTCGTAACCCTGGATGAGATAGAGTGCCGATCCGGTGGCCAGGTCAAGAAGAGCCGGATGTACGGGCCAAGCCTCAATATCATGAGTAAAGTCTTGTCCAAGCTGCAGCTCTGCGAGTGCTTCGCGTTCTCCGATGTGCAGAGTCTTAAGATTTCTCCACCGTGGACCGAAGTCGAAATACTGCTCCTGCCGGGTTCGATGCTGCTCGTCAAAATCTATGCGGCGTAGAGAACACCGTCCACGGATCTCTGCCACATTCTGATCTGCAGGCGCGTGCTTCTGATTGCGCGCAACTTGTCCGGATGCGCATTCGTTCCATTTCTCATCTTTCGCCAAGATCGAGAAACGGAAGCCGGAGCGTTGGAGGCGCAGACGGACCCGCACCTCTCTTGTTTCATCGGGAGCAACGGTAAGAGGTGCGAGGAAGAAGACATCTTCGAAGGCAATGCCCGGCTCGAACCTGTCTGTGGGCAGGGCTGCTGCCGCCAGTTGCAGATACCCCGTGCCCGGAATCAGAGCCGTGCCGTTTCTGAAGCGGTGCTCGCTGAGGAGCCAGTTTTTCTCGCAGCTCAAGCGATTCGAGTAAATCGTCTCGGTCGGGGTCTGCACAAGCCGCCTACCTAGGATCGGATGGTTGCCGGCTATGTCCCGGCTCCCCATGCCCACGTCGGCCCATAGCCCCCAATTAACGGCCGTAACCGGTTGCCGCCCGGCCTGGCTGAGGGCGAATGCATCCAGAAACGCGTTTGCGGCCGCGTAGTCGACCTGCCCTGCAGGTGGTGCGAGAGAACTGATGGACGAGAACAGGAGGAAGAAATCCAGCTTCTTGTCACCGAGCGCCTGCTGCAAAGCGAGCGTGCCTTGAATCTTCGGCGCTAGCACGCGAGCCGCACTCTCGGGCGTCTTGATCTGCAGTGGCCCATCTTCGATCAAGCCCGCGGCGTGGATCACACCATGAATATCGCCGAAGCGTTGCCGCGCTGTATTCACCGCCTCTGCGATCGCCCGGGAGTCTGTCACGTCGGCAGCAATGGCCAGAACCTCTGCGCCCAGAGATTCTATTTCGCGCAGTTTCGAGATTCTCTGTCGCGCACTATTTGCGCCATTCGGTTCGCCGAGAACGGTCTTCCATTCCGACTTCGGAGGCAGCGGAGTGCGTCCTACCAGCACCAGCCTCGCATGAACCGTTCGCGCCAGATGTTCGGCGACGGCTAGACCGATCCCTCCCAGGCCGCCGACAATCAGGTACACTCCTTTTTCTCTCAGGCGCGAGCCCGAGGCTTGGGCGCGAAGGCTGGCCGGCTCGAAGGCCTCCACCCAGCGCTCAGCCTGCCGGTAAGCGACGCAGGAATCCCCGCTGCGCAGCGAACACTCAGCAATGATGTCGTCAGCGGCGCTTTTTGGATCCTGAATATTCCGGTCGAGATCGATGCTGCGGCAGAACAACTCGGGAAACTCCTTCGGGATAACCCGGACCGGCCCGAGCAGCGCCGCCCGCGCAGGTTCGATGACGTTCTCTCCTACAATTGATTGAAGTCCGTTTGAGACACAGGTAATCTCCGCTCCTCCCGGGTCCTGATCGCCCCAAGCTTGCGCCAGAAACAGAGGGCTGTAGAAGCTCAAGTCCAACGTCTGATCGAGAGATCGGTTGGTAGCTGCGCCTGTGACCGACCACAAGTGGAGAATTCTTGTTAGCGGATGCTCGTGCTTGACGATGTCTTTGAGTAGTTCGTCATAGTCAACGCGCACGCCGGGGCGAATTGCGTATGAACCGGTGCCCGTACGCCTGTACTTGTCACCGGCGACGACTTCTAATACCTCGTGGCCAGCGGTTTTGAGCCGCTTTGAAATGTGGCGCCCCAGTCCGGTCTCATCGAGAAACAGCAGCCAGCACGCGTGCTCTGCGGGGGCGTTTTTTTCGGCCGAAGCCTTTTTCCAAACGCGCCGATGGAACCACTGCTCACTCTGCGCTGCGTCGACACTGGGAGCAACTTCGGCTCCCTTGCTTGCGAGAACTCTGCCCCCAGGCTCGATCCAGTGGCGTTGGCGTTCGAACGGGTAGGTTGGCAGAGGAACCCGATACGGCTTTTCTCCGGCGTGCAGTGCGTCCCAGTCAGGCGACAAGCCCGCAATCCAGAACTGCCCCACGCTGTTGAGCAGGAACACTGCATCAGGGACCTGTTCCTGCGGGTGCCGCACGGACGACAGGACCTTTGAGATCTTCGGCTTGCCAGGCTGCTGGCGCGTCAACGAAGTGAGCGCCTGGCCGGGGCCAACCTCCAGAAATACCTTCGCCGGATCGCGGAACAATTCGGCGAGCCCGTCAGAGAAACGCACAGTGTTTCGCAGGTGCTTCGTCCAATAGCCGGGATCGGTTGCTTCGGCAGGCGTGATCCACGTGCCGGAGACATTCGAGAGGTAGGGAATCTTGGGCGCGTGCAGAGAGACCTTGGCGAGATGAGCGCGGAAGGACTCGAGCATTGGCTCCATCATCGCGGAATGAAATGCATGCGACGTGCGCAACAGACGGCAGGGAACGGACCGCTTCTCCAACTCTAGCGCGAAAGTCTCAATGGCATCGGTTGGCCCCGAGACCACGCACTGCTCGGGCCCGTTGATCGCGGCCAGCGCGAGTTCTGCTGGCAGGGAGAGCGTTCCGGCAGCCACGGCAACCGACAGCATCGACCCGGATGGCATCTCCCCCATCAAGCGACCGCGAAGCGCGCTCAGGTGAAGACCGTCTTCCAGCGAGAACACGCCCGCCAGACAAGCGGCCACGTACTCCCCGATGCTGTGGCCGATCATGGCGGAAGGCGCGATCCCGTGTGCCATCCACCATTGCGCCAACGCATATTCGATACTGAACAACGCAGGCTGTGTAAAGGAGGTGTGGGATAACTTCTCCGCCGCCTCGGTGGAGTCCTGCTCCGATGGGTAAATCAACTTGCGCAGATCGAGACCGAGATCGGGAATCAAACACTCAGCACAACGATCCAACTGATTGCGGAATACGGTCTCCGTCTCATACAATCCGCGGCCCATGTTTACGTACTGCGATCCCTGACCAGAGAACATGAAGACAACATCCGGAACTCTTGCGGCCGCTTGCCCGGTGAAAACCCGGCTGGGCAAAGACTCTTTCAGCAGTTTGCTCGCCTCTTCAGTGGTGCCAGCCACAACCGTGCGGCGGTGCGCGAATGGCTCTCTGCCCGACTGGCAGGTGTGAGCGACATCTTGCAGAGGCAACTCCCCGTGCTCCTGCAAGTGGGCGCCGAGATTCTGGCTGGCTTTTTCCAATGCGGAAGCGGTCTTAGCGGAGAGCACGAGCAACTGATAAGGCTTCGCGGCTGAATGTGCCTCAACCGGTGGCGCTTCCTCCAAAACCAGGTGCGCGTTCGTGCCGCCGATGCCCAGCGATGTCACGCCGGCGCGCCTCGGCCCACGCCCGTCTTTCCATTCCGTCAAAGCCGTATTGACAAAAAACGGGCTGTTCTTGAAATCAATGAGTGGATTTGGATTGCGGAAGTGCAGGTTCGGCGGAATCTGTCGGTGCCCCAACGCCATCGCCGTCTTGATCAGACCAGCGACGCCGGCCGCCGTGTCCAGGTGGCCGATGTTCGTCTTGAGCGACCCAATGGCGCAATATCCCTCGCCGTGAGCGGTCTCACGAAACGCCCGCGTCAGCGCTTTGACTTCAATCGGATCGCCGACCTTGGTTCCCGTGCCGTGCGTCTCCACATAAGAGATATCGCTCGCGGCCACGCCAGCCACGCCGAGCGCTTCGGCGATGACTTCGGACTGTCCTTCGACACTCGGTGCGAGATATCCGACCTTGCGCGCGCCGTCGTTGTTGATCGCCGATCCGAGAATGACGGCGTGAATCGTGTCGCGGTCGGCCAAGCCGTCTGCGAGCCTTCTCAGCACCACAATTCCTGCGCCGCTTGAAAACACGGTGCCGCTGGAATCGGCGTCGAAAGCGCGGCAGTGTCCGTCGCGCGACAGAATCTCGCCTTCGCGATACAAGTAACCACGCCCGTGCGGGAACTCAATCGTGACTCCGCCCGCGAGCGCCATGTCGCACTCCTGGTTTAGCAAACTCTGGCAGGCGAGATGCACCGCGACCAGAGAAGTCGAGCAGGCGGTTTGCACGTTAATGCTCGGCCCGTGAAGGTTCAGTTCGTACGACACCCGCGTCGTCAGTACATCTTTGTCATTGCCCGTCTGCCGAATCAGAAAGAGCCCGGCGCTCGCGACCAGGCGCGCGTTCGTCAGCAGGTTGTGAATCATGTACGAGTTCATGCCCGATCCGGCATAAACTCCGATCGAACCCTCGAAACTCTCCGGCGCGTGACCGGCATTTTCCAGGGCTTCCCATGCACACTCAAGGAAAACGCGGTGTTGCGGATCCATAATCGACGCATCTTTCGGGCTGAATCCGAAGAAGGCCGCGTCGAACATGTCCAGATCCTCGAGCACCACTCCCGATTTCACATACTCCGCCTGTGCGAGTTCGTCGGCAGACACTCCGGCAGCCAGCAGTTCGGCGTCGCTGAAGGGACGGATGGCTTCCACCCCGTTTTTCAGGTTCTGCCAAAACTCGGCAACATTGCGCGCACCGGGAAATCGCCCAGCCATGCCAACGATCGCGATTGCTGTGTTCTTCATGTTCGGGGTTCTCGCTGTTGTCTTGCGGCCAACCTTCTCTCCGCCCTGCTCGAGACGCGCGGCCCGGTTTCGCCTCCATTGAGATGCTTTGCAAGCGCGGTGACAGTAGGGCACTCAAACAGATCGACCAAAGAGAGCTCCCGGCCGAGCAGTTGCTGCAACTGGATGTGTACTTCGGCCACCATAAGAGAATGCGCGCCGAGGTCGAAGAAGTTCTCATTCAATCCCACACCTTCCACTCCCAGCGCGTCCTTCCACGCATCCGCGATCATGCTCTCCAGTGCGTTTCGTGGAGACTGTGGGGCTGCACCGGATTCGTCTTCCACCGTCGGAGGATGGGGCAGCGCGTTGCGGTCAATCTTGCCGTTCGCGGTCAGCGGCAACGAATCGAGAAGCACAAAGTTTGACGGCACCATGTACTCGGGAAGAGTTGCAGCCAACGCCCCACGCAGGTCTGCTATCTTCAACCGTGTCCCGGGTTTCGGAACCACGTAGGCAACCAGGCGCTTATCATCGGGCTTGAATTCCCGGGCAACCACCACCGCCTGATCCACTCCTTCCTGATTCTCAAGTGCGGCTTCAATCTCTCCGATTTCGATCCGGAAGCCACGCAGCTTGACCTGGAAATCCGCCCGCCCGAGAAACTCCAGATTTCCGTCCGGAAGAAAACGGGCAATATCGCCGGTGCGATACATCCGACTTCCGGGCTGGAACGGATCGCTAACAAACTTCTCGGTTGTCAAATCCGGCCTCTTCCAGTACCCACGTACCACACCTTCTCCACCGATATACAGATCGCCTACCTCGCCTGCGGCAACCTGCTGAAGTCTGGAATCCAGCACATAGACCTGAGTGTTCGCGATGGGCTTTCCGATCGGGATGCTGTCCGAGTCTCCGGTAATGCGGAATGTCGTAGACCAAATCGTCGTTTCGGTCGGCCCATACATGTTGTTCATCGCGCCGTGGAATTTCTGGCGTAGGAGACGAACCAACGAGGGCGGGAGTGCTTCTCCTCCGAGAAAGAGTTGCTTCAATTGTCCCAGTACAGCCAATCCATCAGGATTGACGGCAATCATCCGGGCCAGCGAGGGGGTCGACTGCATATGAGTGACGCCATAGGCCCGAATCTCGTTAGGAATCGTCTGTGTGCCCTCATCGCCGTGAATGATCACCCGAAACCCGCGGGTCAGCGTCCAGAAGAGTTCCAGTACGGAGATGTCAAACGAAATACTGGTGACGGCCAACCACACGCCCGGCTCCACCCCAATCGCTCGATCCATGCCGGTGAAGAAGTTGACGACGTTGCGATGCTCGATCATCACCCCCTTGGGTTTGCCCGTCGAACCCGAGGTGTAGATCACATACGCAAGGTTCTGCCCCGTGCCGATGGAAGAGACTGGGTGTGTACTGTTCTGGGCGATCGCATCAGCATCGCCATCGATCGAGACAATGTGTCTGGCGGTCTTTCCCAAGCGCGATCTTGTGTGTTCCGTCGCGAGGATGACTGGCGCCTCGGAGTCTTCGATCATCAGTGCGATGCGCTGCACAGGATAGCTGGGATCCATCGGAACGTAGGCTCCGCCCGCCTTCAGAATCGCGAGCAGCCCCACCATCATTTCGAGTGATCGTTCGACGGCGATGCCAACCAGCGTCTCGGTGGTGACGCCGAGTGCGCGCAGATGCCGCGCCAACTGATTCGAGCGTTGATCGAGTTGGCGATAAGTCAGACTTCGCCCTGCCGAAGCAACAGCGATAACGTCCGGCGTGCGCGCAACCTGCTGCTCAAACAACTGCGCGATCGTGCTTTCGCGCGGATAGTCCATCGCAGTTTTGTCGCAGTCAACTGTTTCTGCGGGCAACAAGACAGTTCTCCAGGAAGAGATATTCAATACCCGTGCCCAGGAAGGTCTCGATTGCTTCCTCGGGCGTATTCACAATCGGCTGCCCCTTCACGTTGAAGCTGGTGTTGAGCACCATTTCCCGGCCTGTGGCTCGGCCCACCGCTCCAAGCAGACGGTGGAAATCAGAATTGTCTTTTTGGGAGACGGTTTGCAGACGTGCGGAACCGTTCACATGTGTGATAGCCGGCAGGGCTGCCCGGTGCTCAGGACGCACATCGACCACCGTGATCATGTAGGGCATCTGCGTGCCCGCCGCGACCTCGAACCAGGCATGCGCTTGCTCCACCGAGCAGGCCGGCGCGAATGGACGAAACGCCTCCCGCATCTTGACCATCGCGTTGATGCGGTCGCGCATGGCCGGATGCCCGGGGTCCGCCAGAATGCTGCGATTCCCGAGCGCCCGCGGACCATACTCCATGCGGCCGCGATACCAGGCGATCACTCGTCCTTCGGCGATCAGTTTGGCCGCTTCGTTGCAGGTCTCATCCAGAGAATCGAAAGTCGTCACCGCAAGCCGGCCAGCATACTTCTTAATCGCGTTCTCAATACACGGAGTCGCGTATGCAGGCCCCAGCAGGGGAACTGGCATGCGCTGATTGTGAACTTCTTCGGCGAGTGACGCGCGGTACAGGGCAGCCCCCAGCGCGGTGCCGTCGTCTCCGGCTGCGGGCTGTATGTAAACTTCATCGAAGATGCCGGAGTCGATGAGTTTGCCATTGGCCGTGCAATTGAGTGCGACTCCGCCAGCCAGAGAAGCGCGTCGCATGCCTGTCTGCTTTCCGAAGTGTCCGCAAACGTGCAGCACAACTCGATCCAGGCACTCCTGCAGGGCCGCTGCCACATCTTGATGTTCCTGGATGATCTCCGCGTCGGGCGCTCGCCGCGCGACGAGATGCTCGTCCAGATACGCACGGCTGGCCAGGTAGTTCTCGCGTTCCTCCCGCGAACGATTGAGCCGGAGAAGCGGAATTCGAATCGAACCATCGGGACGCAGTTCTACTGTCTTCTCAAAGAAACCGCGGAAGTGCGCTGCGTCGCCATAGGGCGCCAGTCCCATGATCTTGTATTCATCGGAGTTGAAATCAAAGCCCAGATGCAGCGTCACCAGGGAGTAGAGAATGCCGATGGAGTCGTTTGCGGAGATCTCGCGCAGCTTCTTGAATACGCCGTCACGAAACTGGAATACGGTTAGGCTCTGCACCTCTCCCATCGCGTCATTCACCACCACCAGACATTCATTCCACCCTGATGTAAATGCGGCGCTAGCAGCGTGCGCGAGATGATGGGCTACCGGCTGAATCCTGTCTTCGCGAAAATCGGGGAACGAGCGGTGCACTTGCCGGACCAATGCTTCCTTCGAGAGCACACTCTCGTAGAGCCTTGAGGACTCCGGATCGAGTGAGTACAGCTGGAGGAAAGGGGAATAGTCAAAGCCGTGGGCGATCTCGTCCACATCTTCGATGCTGAGACCCGCCTCGCGAAGACAAAACTGAATCGCGTCGATCGGGAAATCGGCGCAATGTTTTTTGCGGCTGAATCGTTCCTGAGCTGCGGCGGCGATGACCTCCC
This sequence comes from Candidatus Sulfotelmatobacter sp., assembly GCA_017883385.1. Classification (GTDB taxonomy): domain Bacteria; phylum Acidobacteriota; class Terriglobia; order Terriglobales; family Acidobacteriaceae; genus Sulfotelmatobacter. Next base: position 29,226 of record JADGNQ010000039.1, on the reverse strand, counting down.
CGTTAACGACCAGAGCCGCGGCAGAATCGTGACCCTGCGAGATACGATACTCTCGAGGTTCCAACCCCGGCCACCGCTCCTGCTTGAACGGAACAGATTGTTCTAAGCCACTGATACCTAAGAAGTTCACGTAGTCCTTTCGCAGGGCAAGCCAGCAGAACTTCGTAAAGACGCATGGTCGAGGGGAGGGTAGATCGCGGGGGAAGACTCAAAATATAGAACGTTCTCGCGGAGCGATGCCGTGATAGAAATCACGCGACCCGGTGATGCCCGTCACGCGGGCTCGAATGAAGGCCATCCGAGCAGGGGAAACTTAGACCGAGGTTGACCCCCACTGAAACGAACTCAGGCGAGGTAAGGCGCGAGGTGGGCTTTGCTGTCGAGAAACGTTACTTGCATCAACAGCAGCGGGACGCCTGGGTTATTGTGCCGTTCTGCTAAAGTGATGCAGCACCAGCCTGACGAGCCTCAGGTACGTGCTCGCACGGAGAACGTCCCCGGGGCGGGGATCGCGGGCGTCCCATTGAAAGTTCACTTGGCGAAAAAGCCAATCATTCCCATGACGAGTCAGTATCGCTGAAAAGCGCAGCGGACGATCCACCCGCTGATCGCGTACGGCTCCTACGCTTGCGATCCAGGCAACATCCCCGCTAGACCAGACGATGGAATCGTCGACGGCAAACCTGAAATCCCCCCACTGCGACCAGTCATTCCCGATGAGTTCTGCCACGGCACGATGACCTCGCACCCACTCGCCTTCGTCCGCACCGAAAAGGAGTATGTCATCGTTTTCCGGGAACACACGCCGCATGAAAGAATCCAACTCTTTGGGGTCTCGTTTGATGTATCCGTCCTGAAAGGCTCTCAATGCGGCTGTCACTCCCACTCGCACCGATGGGGGCGCATCTCCTGTCTGGAGCAAATACTGATGGCGGAGGTCACTGGACGCGAAGCTCCTCAAATGCAGGCATGACACAAAACCGAACGCGAAACCGGCCGCCGTAAGCAGGACAACTGCGAGAACGGACAGAATCCTCCTTTGCGCTAAGCTAGCCTTCACGTTTGCCTCCTATTAAGACATCGCGGAACATGATACGGCAGAGCCGCGCCCTGGTAGTGAAGTTCACTGTAGAATCAGGATTCATTTCCACTGGTATCACCACAGGCATGTCGGCTCGTCCACGATTCTCGGCATTTGTCCGCCTCAAGAGCGGCGGCGAGGATGTCGGATTTTCTGATGTTGTCTTCGCACCGGGGCGAAAACCTCGGTATTCGGAACCGATGTTAAAAAATAACTATGAATAATTGGCTACCAAAATCTGTGCTCTGCCTCAGGTCCTACACGCCACGTCTGTTCATGGCGGACCTTCTCGCCGGCATCACCGTTGGATTTGTCGCCCTTCCCTTAGCGATGGCCTTCGCCATCGCCTCGGGCGTGCCCCCGCAAACTGGTCTGTACTGCGCCATCGTCGCAGGTTTTGCGATCTCCGCGCTAGGAGGATCTTCCACGCAGATCGGCGGTCCAACCGGCGCATTCGTCGTCGTGGTTTTCGGCATTGTCGCGAAACACGGTGTTGACGGGCTGTTCATGTGCACCATGATGGCTGGGGTGATCCTTCTGATCCTGGGAGCGACGGGACTAGGAACGGCGGTCAAGTTCATACCGCGACCTGTGGTCGTTGGTTTTACCAACGGTATAGCGGTCATTATCGCCAGCACTCAAATCAAGGACTTCTTCGGGTTGAAAATAGACAAGGTTCCAGGTGAATTTGCGGCCCGAATCCTGACCTACGTGCAGAACTTTTCATCGTTTTCGGCGCTGGAAACAGCCCTGGCGGTTGGTGCGCTCGTCGTGATTATCCTCTTCATGATCTTTGTGAAGAGAGTCCCTGGTTACATTGTTGCTCTATTTGCTGGGACCGCGGCGGTGGTTATCTTCAAACTCCCAGTTGAAACCATTGGCACTCGTTTTGGCGGTATCCCCTCCGGATTTCCCAAGTTAATCATTCCGCACTTTCGGTTGGACCTGCTGCGGCCGCTCATCTCTCCAGCCATCACCGTCGCCATGCTCGGAGCTATCGAATCGCTGATGTCAGCGGTAGTTTCAGACCGCATGAGCGGCGACAAACACAACCCGAACGTCGAACTGATCGGCCAAGGGGTCGCCAACATTCTCTCGCCGCTGTTTGGGGGACTGCCGGCCACGGGAGCGATCGCTCGGACCGCCACCAACATCCGCTCTGGCGCCAAGACGCCGGTCGCCGGAATGATCCACGCTTTCACACTTCTAGCGATCATTCTCTTTGCTGCGCCACTGGCCCGGTTCATTCCTCTATCCGTACTGGCGGCTATCTTGCTGGTGGTCTCCTACAACATGGGCGAATGGCGGGAGATCCCGGAACTCTTCAAACAGTCGCGGTTCGAGATTGTCGCTTGGTTGGTGACATTTCTGCTCACCGTCTTTGCCGACCTTACTGTGGCGGTGGAAGCGGGGATGATTCTGGCGGTACTGGTGTTCATACGGAAAGTCACACTAACCACTACGGTGGCCGAGGCGACTACCGAATACATTCGCGAGGGGCATGTTCATATCCTGCAGCACAAGGAGATTCCTGCTTACGTCAGCATCTTCCGGATCCATGGTCCTTTCCTGTTTGGTGCAACCGACAAAATCGACACAATCGTCGATCGTCTGCCCGATCTGCCGCCTATCATTATTCTCAGACTCCGCAATATGACAGCCATCGATTCGACTGGCTTGCAGGCGCTGGAGGCTTTTGCCGACCGCGTGCACGAATCCGGACGGCAACTCATTCTATGTGGAGCGCGACAACAGCCAGAGTTGCGAATGCATGAGGCCGAATTTCACGAGCATGTGGGCGAGAAGAACATCTGCCACAGTGTGGCGGACGCTCTCGACCGGGCCAGGATCTTGTACCCTGAGGTGGCGAAGCAACTGCCAGCGGGGACCACTTGGGGCCGAAGAAGTACCGATGAAGCGTCAGGCGTGACGGCATCAGCGGGTCCAAGACCTAGCACCCGGGAATAGATGCCGGATAGCATTGCAAATTAGTGAAGGGAAGTATGGCCCACACAAAACCGGCTGAGCCAAGCTACTTAAGAGTCCTTTCATCCGGCCGTGGTGAAAGGGTCCGATGAATATGCTTTCGCTGAGTACGGGCTTTGCGCTTAGCGTTGCGGCGTATGCAGCCGGTGCCTTCGCTTCGCTCGCATGCTGGCGAAGACCTGCGCTGGCCCGGCGCATCTGTTGCAGCGCCGCCTTGGCCGGTGCTGTACTGGGAGGACTAACCTCCGTTCTTGGCATTCTTCGAGACACGCCGGTCGCGTGGTCGGTTCCTTCGGGAATTCCGCTTTTTGCTTACAGCTTCTCCTACGATGCTCTGGCGGGTTTCTTCAATCTGGCCCTCGCAATTCCCGTGGCGGCAGTCTCCATTTATTCGTTCGGCTACCTGAAAGAACTCGAGGGCAAGAGAAACATCGGCCTCTTCGGCTTCTTGTTCAATCTCTTACTACTCAGCCTGACGGTTGTCTTTACCGCCGCCAATGCTTTTCTGTTTCTCATCGCATGGGAAGTGACGGCCCTGACCGCTTACGGGCTGGTGACCTTCTACCACGAAGACCGGGAGACCCGACGAGCCGGCCTGCTCTACGTCATCATGGCGCATATCGACGCCGGGTGCCTTCTACTTGGGTTTGCTCTGTTGATCAACTCCACCGGCAGCGCCGAATTCGCCAGCTTCCGTCCCCTCGCAGCTGTACTGAACGGCGGCCAACAGACCGCTGCTTTTGTTCTGTTCTTCCTGGGATTTGCCATTAAGGCCGGCGTCATTCCTTTCCATATCTGGCTGCCGGCGGCCCATCCGGTTGCACCGAGCAATGTCTCAGCGTTGCTGTCCGGCATCGTCATCAAGACTGGAATCTACGGCATGGCCCGCATTTTCCTGGATGTGCTGGGAGGAGTGCCGTCCTGGGCTGGCTTGCTGGTTCTCATCGTCGGTGTCGTATCAGCCGTTCTCGGCGTCTTGTACGCCCTTATGGAGCACGACCTCAAGCGACTCCTGGCTTACCACAGCATAGAGAATATCGGGATCATTCTTATGGGCCTGGGCGCGGCTCTGATTTTCCGGGTTGCGGGACATCCGATGCTTGCCGCGGTGGCACTGGTGGCAGCGATGTTCCACACTCTGAATCATGCCATCTTCAAGAGTCTGCTGTTCCTGGGGGCTGGTTCGGTGCTGCATTCCACGGGGACGCGGAACATGGAAGAAATGGGCGGCCTCATCCGTCCCATGCCGGTGACAGCGTTCTGTTTCCTAATCGGTGCGATCGCCATTTCCGGTCTTCCCCCGCTGAACGGATTCGTCAGTGAGTGGCTGACCTACCAGACGCTCTTGGCCGGATTCGGAGCGATCAGTGGCTTGAGGCGAATTCTGTTTCCGTTAGCTGGTTCGATGCTAGCGTTGACTGGAGCACTGGCCGCAGCTTGTTTCGTCAAAGCCTTCGGCATCACCTTCCTGGCGCTGCCACGTGGAGCCAAATCCCGCAACGCGCACGAGGCGCCCCGCACCATGCTGATTGGCATGGGCTGGTTGACGCTGGCTTGCGCCGCCCTGGGCTTAGGTGTGACGTGGTTTCTCCCGGCATTTGACGCCATGACTGAGCAGTTGCTCGGACAGCGAGTTTCCACCCATCTGGTGACTGCTCATGGGCTGGTACTCTCCGCAGGCATGCCTACCAGCGGCACGGTATCGCCCCTGGTCATCGCAGTTGGACTTCTGGTTCTAATGGTCCCGGCGGCTCTCTTGGTAGTGTTAGGGGTGCGGCGGTTCGGGCGCAAGCGCGGACCGGTGTGGGATTGCGGCTTGCCTGGACTTTCGGAAGAAAATGAATACACCGCCACCGCATTCTCCAAAGCCCTGCGGATGATTTTCTCCGTCCTGTACAAGCCGCGCCGGGAGATTCAAGCCGTCTTCGATGTCTCGCCGTACTTTCCGAAAGAGATCCATTTCGAGAGTGAAATCGAGCCTACGTTCGAGAAGCGGCTTTATGCTCCTCTGCAAGAGTTCATCTTCCGAGTCTCCAGCAGAATGCGGACGATTCAGGCAGGCAGCATTCATGCCTACCTGGCTTACATCTTTGTAACCCTCGTCTTGCTTTTGCTGTTCGGGGTGCGCAAGTGACCGAGGTCCTCATCAATTCGGCGCTGCAACTCGTGTTGCTATTGCTAGTTGCTCCTCTGCTAAGCGGCACCATCAAGACTCTGAAGGCCAGACTTCAGATGCGCCGCGGGCCGGGCATTTTGCAGTCCTACCGCGACATCCTCAAATTGCTCCGGAAGGGGATGGTGATTCCGGAGACGGCATCATGGATTTTCTCAGCCGCTCCATACATGGTCTTCGGGACGGCCACGCTGGTCGGACTCATGATTCCCATGACGACGACCCATGCTCCTTTCAGCCTGTTCGGTGGCGTGCTCGCGGTGGTCTACCTTTTGGCGCTTGGTCGCTTCTTCCTTGCCCTTGGCGGGCTCGACACCGGAAGCTCGTTCGGTGGTTTGGGCAGCAGTCGGGAAATGACGATTTCCGCAATCGCGGAACCGGCCATGATGCTTGCGATTTTCACCGTGGCACTGGGCGCAAACTCCACGAATCTGAGCGAAATGGCGAAAGTCGCTGTCGGCCAGAGCTGGAGGTTCCTGGCGCCGTCGCAGATGCTGGCATTTGCGGCGCTCTTTATTGTGCTGATTGCTGAGACCGGTCGGATTCCTGTCGACAACCCGGCAACTCACCTCGAACTGACCATGATCCACGAAGCGATGATCCTCGAGTATTCGGGACCGTATCTCGCTTTGATCGAATGGGGAGCGTCCATCAAACAGTTGGTGCTCATGACGTTGCTGGTCAATACATTCTTCCCGTTCGGATTGAGTTCTGACTGGACGCTCCAGACTATCGGCGTCGGGTTGGCTTTCTATCTTGCTAAATTGCTGACGCTCGCATGCATGATTGTTCTGGTCGAGACCACAAACGCGAAGTTGCGTCTGTTTCGAGTGCCGGAATTGCTGATGGTTGCTTTCATTTTAGGAGCGCTCGCGCTCATTTCGACGTTTCTGTTCTAGATACTGACTATGCCCTTTGTCCCCAACCCCGAGCTTGGCAACAGAATCATTACCCTGATGGCGGCTCTGGTTCTGGTGCTGCAGATCGCCGCAGTCGGACAGCGCGGGATCGTCTCGAGTATTCGCATCTTCGCCGTGCAGTCCTTTCTCTTGGGAGCGATTGCAGCCGTCATCGCCTACTTCAACCAGGCCAGCCACATCTATATTGCCGCTCTGCTTACGGTCTTCTTGAAAGCGGGGCTGCTCCCGCGGTTGCTGGAGCGCCTGGTGGAGAAGGTCGGGATCCGTAGGGAGATCGAGCCGCTGATCAACGTTCCCCTGTCGATCCTCATCTCGGGCGGCCTGACTCTGCTGGGCTACGTGGTCGCAGAGTCCTTCTACCATCCGGAAGAGACTTCTGCCCGGGCGGCGCTTGGACACAACACGCTCGCCGTTGCCATCGCACTTTTCCTGATCGGCTTCTTTGTGATGGTCAACCGCCGCAAGGCGTTGACCCAGGTCCTGGGACTGCTTTCGCTTGAGAACGGCCTCTTCCTGGCCGCGATTTCATTGACCTACGGAATGCCATTGGTGGTTGAGATTGGCATCTTTTTTGATGTGCTAGTTGCGGTACTGGTCCTCGGCATTCTCGTCTTCCGTATCGGCGAGACGTTCGACTCCATGGACGTCAGCAAGCTGCGGAAGTTGAGAGAGTAAGCAAACTTATGATTTTGCTCGCACTCCTTATTGTTCCTTTGGCTGCTGGTCCCTTGGCCTTCTTCCTCCGAAGAAGGCACAGGATGGAGGTGGTCAATCTTGCCGCCTTCGCGATACTGCTCAGCCTGGCCGTCGTCTTGGTTGCTCAGGTGCTTCGCAGCGGCCCGGTTTCGCTGTGGGATGGATTCTTTTACGCCGACGCTCTTAGTGCGCTCGTTGTGCTCTTGTCCGCGTTTGTGTCCCTGGTCTGTTCCATTTATGCGGTCGGCTATTTTCGTCACGAAGAGAGCAGCGGAGTTTTGCAGGAGGCCAAGGAGGTCGGTGGCCGGTCTGCCTCCGACAAACTGCGCGAGTACTACGCTCTCATGCCCTTCCTGGTTTTCGCCATGACGCTGGTCGCGCTTGCCAACAACTTAGGAATACTCTGGGTGGCGGTTGAGGGGACTACGTTGGCGTCGGTGTTTCTGGTTATGTTTTACGGGCGCGAAACCTCTCTTGAAGCAGCTTGGAAGTATGCCATCATCGGCGGCGTTGGTCTCTCGATGGCCTTGTTTGGCACGATTCTGACCTACTATTCCGCTTATGGGGCCCTCGGTACGGACACGCTTGCGGGTTTGAACTGGTCCGTCCTCGCCCGGAACGCCGCCCAGTTTGACAAGCCGACCATGCGGCTGGCCTTCATCCTTATTCTTCTCGGATACGGAACCAAAGCTGGCATCGCTCCTATGCATACCTGGAAGCCGGATGCGTACAGTGAAGCGCCGATTCCGGGAGCAGCGATCCTCGCCACTGGGGTGCTCAACTGCGCCCTCTACGGGCTGGTCCGGTTCTACATCTTGAGTTCGAAATGCCTCGGGCCGCAGTTTGGTTCGCAGCTCCTCATTCTATTCGGCCTGCTCTCCATGGGGGTGGCCGTCCCCTTCATCCTCGTGCAGAAGAACTTTCGGCGTCTGTTGGCCTATTCCAGCATTGACCACAGCGGGATCATGGTGCTGGCGCTCGGCTTCGGAGGGCCTTTGGGTATCCTGGGCATGCTTCTGCACATGACGTTTCATTCCGTGACCAAGCCCTTGCTCTTTTTTTGTGCGGGAAATGTCCAGCAGCATCTGAATACCGACCTGTTTCAGAAGGCGAAAGGCGGGTTGATCCATTCGATGCCCTTGACTGGAGCCGCATTTCTTATGGTGACGCTTGCGGTGACCGGCTCGCCTCCCTTCAGCTTTTTCCAGAGTGAATTCACCGTTCTGCGGGCAGGTTTTGCGCGAGACCATTTTGTGCTGGCGATTTTTTTCGTCTCTTTTCTCGTGCTGATTTTCTCCGGCTTCCTCGTGCACATCACCGGCCTGGTTCTCGGCGAGGACCCGGGCCTTCCGGCAGCAGACATGTGCCGCTGGAAAAGATACTCCGTCGCGGGCTTGTCTCTGGTGATTGTCGTAATGGGCTTCTGGATTCCGGCTCCCCTGTTCAGGCTGATTCAGGGTGCGGTGGGCATTGTGGTGGGCGGATGATGACGCCATCAACTTCCGCAATATTCGAAGCTCTTCGGCAGAAGCTTGGCCCGCAGGTTCAGTCCGTGCGTGCGGATCGCGAGGATGAAGTCTACGTCCTACTCGGCGATGCCGACGTTCGGCCCATCACAGAACACCTGCGCCGCGAGTTCGGGGCCCGGCTGGCTACGGTGTTCGCGGAAGACCGCCGCCCGGTGGAAGGCGTCTTCTTCAACTACTATGTCTTCGAACAAAAAGGTAGCGCCCAGTATCTGATCGTGCAGGCGCCGGTGCGGACCGATACTCTAGAGTTTCCCTCGCTCTCCGCCGAACTACCCGCGGTGAACTGGCAGGAACGCGAAATCCAGGATTGGTTTGGCCTGAAGGCCGTTGGACACCCGAATCCACGCCGGGTTGCCTTGCATGACAATTGGCCCGACGTTTACCCCTTGCGCAAGGATTTTCCTCTCGAAACCGTGCTACCGCCCTTCGAGGGAGAACGCCACATCTACCGGCCAGCCTTCGGTGAAGGTGTGTTGCAGGTGCCCGTAGGCCCGGTCCATGCCGGAATCATCGAGCCGGGGCATTTCAATTTCGCGGTGGCGGGCGAACCCATACTCTACCTGCAACTGCGAATGTTCTACACGCATAAGGGCACGGAGAAACTCTTCGAGAAGATACCCCTACACAAAGCCGTTTTCCTGGCGGAGAGCATTTCAGGCGATTCGAGTTTCTCCCACGGCACAGCTTTCTGTCAGGCCATCGAACGTGCTGCCAGCATGGAAGTGCCACTTCGTGGTCTGGTGATGCGGACCATTTTGTTGGAACTGGAACGTATCTGCAATCATGTCGCTGACATCGGCGCGATTGCCACCGACGTCGGTTTTGTCATAGCCCATGCCCACGCCAGCCGCTTGAAAGAAACATTGGTCGACCTCAACGAGCAAATGACTGGCAGTCGCCTGTTGCGTGGCATGGTCTGCATAGGCGGAGTGCGCCGGGGCTGGGACCAGGCGCAACTGGATACGCTCCGCAACACGCTGGACTTCTTCGCAGCCGAATTTCAGGAACTGATCAATCTGATTGACAGGTCCGAATCCACTCGCGATCGTCTGGAACAGACCGGAGTCTTGCGGCCCGATAAGGCACGAGATCTGGGCATCGTGGGCGTGGGCGGGCGCGCCTCCGGGGTTGATCTCGACGTGCGCCGCGATCACCCTTACGCCGCCTACTCTCGCTACTCATTCCGTGTACCGGTTTACGAGGTCGGAGACGTTTGGCACCGCATGCAGGTCCGCATCGATGAGGTGAACGAATCCATTGGCATCGTCCGCAAGGCTATGACGGATGATCTGCAGCGGGAGTTCCGTGTGCCCATGCCGACTATTCCGCCCGATCGCTGCACCGTGAGCGCGGTTGAAGGATGGCGCGGGGAAATCATCCATTGGATTCGTACCGGACCTGACAATCATCTCGAGCGCTGCAAGATCAAAGACCCCTCGCTTAACAATTGGCCAGCGCTAGTGGAAGCGGTTCAGGGAAACATCATTGCGGACTTTCCAGTGATCAACAAGAGTTTTAACCTTTCCTACTCGGGGACGGATCGGTAAACGATGTTAAAGATTCTTCAAAAGACGATTAGCACGGGAATAGTCACCGCAAACTATCCGGCCGAACCCGCGAAGATCTCCGATCGCTATCGCGGACGTCCAAGCTTCGATTTCGACAAATGGAAGGACGCGCGACCTGCTGCTGAGGTGTGTCCAACCGGGGCGATTTCTCTATCCGACAAAGGTGATTCCCGGAAAGTCACCGTCGATTACGGGCTCTGTGTCTTCTGCGGCTTGTGCGCCGAAGCATCGTCCGACCAGGCGGTGCGCATCACCCGGGAATTTGAATTGGCGACTCCGGACCGCCGGAATCTGGTCCTGACCGCGGAATACACACTGAATCCCGACCGCACCCATCGCGGGTTGCGTAAAGTTGACCGAGCGTCGGTGAATGTCGAAACGGACGTCGAGAGCCTTGGGAAGAAAGCGCGCGAAACCATCCAGAAAGTCCTCGGACGATCTCTCGCCATCCGTGAGGTGGATGCGGGATCATGCAACGGATGCGAACTCGAAATTGTCGCTCTGAACAATCCGGTCCACGACATCGAGCGCTTCGGAATCCAATTCGTTGCCTCTCCTCGTCATGCCGACATGCTTCTTGTCACTGGTCCTGTCACGCGGAACATGGAACTTGCGCTGTTGAAGACGCATCGGGCAATGGCCGAACCCAAGGTAGTCGTCGCGGTTGGAGCTTGCGGCATCAGTGGCGGCATCTTTGGCGAGAACTATGCGTCTTTGGGCGGCGTCGACAAGGTGCTTCCAGTAGATGTTTATATTCCGGGCTGTCCACCGCGGCCCCAAGCTCTTCTGCATGGAATCCTCTTAGCGGTCGGACGTTTGGCTGAACGACTGCACAACAACCGCGCGGACTTCTTCTGAAAAACGGCAAATGCATCTTAATTACTTTCGAAATCAAGCCATCACACTCAAGTGCCGAGCGCGAGGCCAGATGAGTGTATGGGCGATTTTGCGCCAACAATCCCTCTAGAAACACACCAACTCCATGGCTTTCATTGACTTGTCCTCTCATCACGCCTACGATTGCCCGACTTCACGATCGGCCAGACCATCTCGCTCTCGTGCAGTGTTAGAACGATGGGCCGGGAAATTTCTACGAAGAGGAGAACAGGATGGGCCCCAAAGTACTCTCGGCAGTTCTGATTGTCGCGCTCAGTTTCGTTCTCTGCATCCCTGTGGAAGCGCAGAACTCAGGCAAAATCGTCAGCAACGGGACAATCGCCGGAATAATTGTGGGAGTGGTCGCGGGAGTGGCAGTTGTCGCGATTGTTGCCATTCACTATTCGAAAGAACGAGCCATTACGGGATGCGTCAACTCGGGGGCAAACGGGATGACCGTCACCGACGAAAAAAACAAGCAAATTTACGCGCTGTCTGGCGACACGACGAACATTAAGCCGGGCGATCGGATGAGGTTGCAGGGCAAGAAAGCAAAATCGAAAGGCCCCGACAAGACGCTTGTATGGGAAGCAAGAGAGGTGACCAAGGACTTCGGCGTCTGTCAGCTCTAAAGTGCGATATCGAGGAGGACCTGCGCAAGGAATTTGGCGAAAGAACGGATCGACCTCAGCTTGTCCTCCCGCAAGCCGCGCAACTCTTCCTCGCGACCAGTTGCCAGCGAAACCGAGATTCCTCCGCCCCTCGCGTGCTCGGGGGTCGGAATGACAAACGCTTAAGCGGTGGGCCAACGACAAACGACCAACGGCTAACGACGATTTCTAAAGAACGATTGCAAAAGTTCCGTGCTGCGACCCGCCAAGACTCCGTTGCGAACCTCGATCTTATGGTTCAGTTGTGGGTGATTTAGGACCTTCATTACCGACTGCACAGCGCCAGCCTTCGGGTCGTCCGCGCCATATATCACGCGCTGGATGCGAGCATGCACCAGCGCGCCAGCGCACATGGAGCACGGTTCAATTGTGGCAAACAGCTCGCAGCCTTCCAGTCGATGGTTACCAACGGCGGCGCCGGCGGCGCGCAGGGCGATGATCTCCGCATGGGCCGTAGGATCGAAGTCTGATATGTTGCGGTTCCATCCGCGGCCCACAATACGCCCATCGAATACTACGACCGCGCCCACGGGAACTTCGCCGGACTCCAGCGCTCGCTGGGCGCAGCGGAGAGCTTCTTCCATCCAGAGTTCATCCGCGGCAGTCTTCTGTGGCGACACTGGGGTTGACGCTCCGCTCAGTATTCTAGCGGGTTGGGAGCAGAGATGAGTCCCGGCCGTGCTCGAGGCGGGAGTTAACTTCGTCAGCGCTCGGCCTGCCGCTTAGATGACGTGCAACACCGTTCGCACAACTTCCGGTACGACCGCGCGAATCACCGCTGGGACCACGATCCTGACGACCGGGTAGGCAATGACGACCGCGGGGACGACGAGAAGAACCCAGATTCTCATCGGCATGTTTGTGAAATAGGCCTTCATGACATCCTCTCCTATTGGGTACGGAGGGGGCGCGGAAAAAGTTCCACGCCAGCGTGCAAAGTCAGTCTCTTCAACAATTAAGACGGGGTCGTATTGTTAAACGCTTGGAAATAGCATGCTCAGATTCTGGTTTCCGGACAAGCGAACGCAGCTGAACGTAGCCTGTTACCGCTTCTAACGTACTTGGCTGTCGAGCTGCGCTCGATGGACAGCCGAAGGCGGCTGTCGCCACATGGGAGCTCCGCGACCTAAAGCGAGCGGAACGGGGTTTTGGCGATTCGCCGGATAATGGTATGCTAACGGCGACATGGGCATGCCAAGTTTGCTCCGAAAGATCTTTCTGGTCGACCTGTTGCAGGGGCTGAAAGTCACGTTCCGCTACCAGGACCCCAAGGAGATCTATACCGAGCAGTATCCTTTGGAGCGGCCGCAGGTAGCGGAGCGCTACCGCGGGGCGCCACGACTGAACGTCAACCCTGACACCGACGAGACCATGTGCATTGCCTGCGATCTGTGTGCGCTGGCGTGCCCGGAGCATTTGATTGTGGTTTCGAGCGAACGCAACGAGAAGACGCGCCGCAAGGAACTCACCAACTTCACCTACGATCTGAGCCGCTGCATGTTCTGCGGCCTGTGCGAGGACGCCTGTCCCACCGACGCGCTGGAGCTGACGCAGGACTTCGAACTGGCCAGCTACACGCGCGACGGCGCCATCTGGGACCGCGAGACGCTGGAAAAGGGTCCGCTACCGACGCAATATCGCCGCTAGGATATTCCCACAAGCAGGACACGACACATATGGGCCTTCTGGACGCTTTCCGCAAAGATGAAGTCGTGGGCGCCAAGGTGCTAGTGTGCTCACTAGGCGCGAAGTTTGACGATCTGCGGAAGAACGACGAGCGGATCTACAAGCGCTTCTATCCTGGGACCACTGCCGCTACGGTGACCTCTCTTGCGGAGCTCCGTCAGGCGCTTGCACAACACTACGACATCGTGCACCTGTTCTGCGATGTGAATGCGCAAGGCGCGATCGCCGACGGCTCGGGTGCTCGCATGACGGGCACGGAACTGCTGCAGGCCAGTGTCGACGCGGGCGTGAAGCTGCTCTGGATCGCGAGCGATAACTCAGCGGAGCCGTATAACTCAGGCTTCAAGCCGAAAGGACTCAAACTGAACGTAGTGCTCACCGAGCGCCGCCTGGGGCCACTCTTCTCTTTGTTTCTAGATAGCTTTCTCACCAGGCTGTCGGCTGGCGACTCCTTCTCCAAGGTGTGGAACGTGGTGTCGAAGCCGGAGGGCAAATCGGTACAGCCAGACGTTCCCCAGACCATTGTTTCGCTCGGGCGCGGTGCTGTGGTTTTCCGCTAGCCCCGCGCGGGCGCGCGTTTCCAATAGCTATCCCAAACAGCTTGGCGTACACTCCGCTCTACCCCCCAGCTCTAAAGAATCCAGACAACCTCAGTCACGGAGAGACGAATGGCGACAGTCGTTGCGCGTCCCAGCCAACCCGGCAGCAATCCTGCGAAGCTTGTTCCCAGTATGCCCGGCCGCCGTTTCGACCATTTTTTCTTTTCGGGTATGGCACTGGTTCTGCTGGCAACCGTTTTTGTGGGCTTTGCGCCCACCTACTATCTGGCTGGAGGGTTCCACGCGCCGTTGCCCAGTTGGATCATTCACTTGCACGGGGCGGCCTTCTCATGCTGGATCCTTTTGCTGATCACGCAGACCTCGCTGGTTTCGGCCGGCCGGGTGGATATCCATCGCCGGCTCGGAATTGCAGGCTTTCTGCTGGCCTGTCTCATGGTCATCCTTGGCGTCATGGCAGCAACCGACACGCTCGTGCGGAGTGGGGGCCCTCCGGGCCGGGACCCGAGATCTTTCTACATAGTCCCCGTGACGGACATGTTGGTGTTTGCCACGCTGATCTTTTTTGCCTTCCGCGCGCGCTACAACGCTGCAGCACACAAGCGCCTCATCCTGATAGCCACGATTGGATTGTCGATCGCCGCCATCGCCCGTTGGCCCATGATCCACCGAAGCCCAGGCAGGGCCGCGTTGTTTTCCTACGTATTCCTGCTACTCATGGTGGCCTACGATCTGTGGTCTACGCGCAAGGTTCATCGCGCAACGATCTGGGCGGGCGCGTTGCTCATCTTCGTGCAACAGATCAGGCCATTCACAGGCCACACGGCCGCATGGCACGCGTTCGCCAGTTGGGTGCAGTCTGTGGCTAGTTAGGCTGGCTGTTGTTGCGTCATGCAGTGCATCGCGCCCAAGCCCCAGATGAAATCTCCGGAATAAATCGGGACAATTTCGCGCTTCGGGAACAGATGCGCCAGGGTGTTGAGGGCGATGCGGTCGTTAGGGCGATTGAACACCGGCGCGAGCACAACTCCGTTGGCGATGTAGAAGTTGGCATAGCTGGCGGGCAGGCGGCGGCCTTCGAAAACCACCGGTTGGGGCATGGGAAGTTCGACGATGTTCAGCTGTCTGCCGTCATGGTTGCGGGCGGCCTGCAGGCGGCGCAGGTTGGCGCGTAGCGGAGCGTGGTTCAAGTCTTTGGTATTGGGCTCGACCATGGTGACGACGGTGTCTTTCGAGACGAAGCGGGTGAGGTCGTCGACGTGGCCGTGGGTGTCGTCGCCCAGGATGCCGCGTCCAAGCCAGATCGTGTGCGACGCGCCCAGGTAATCGGCAAAAGCTTTTTCGTAATGGACGCGCGTCATGAGCGGATTGCGCTCCTGCACCTTGCTCAGCAGACATTCTTCCGTGGTGAGGATAGTGCCTGCTCCGTTGACGTCAATCGATCCGCCCTCGAGGACGATGCGCGCGCCGGCAGAGAGCGGGCGGATCTCCTGGGTGTGAACCGGGTGCCCCATCCTAGCCGCGTCTTTTGCGGCTAGGGTGGGGATTTTGACCTCCGCCATAAGGCTCCCGATCTTCTCGTCGTGGCGCCAGTTGGAATACTTCGCCCACGCGTTAAAGCGAAACTTGATGGCGAGAGAGTTGGACTCATGTGGGGACAGCCGCCCCCGGCTGTCCGGCCGGGCAAGGCCCGGCTGCCGTGTGAGGAAGATGCATCCCGAGTCGCGCAGCCAAACGCGGTTGGTCGGCCAACGATGGAAGCGAACCTTGTCCGAGAGAGCGTCGGCGCGTTCGAGTACCCGCCGCGCCTGCCTCGCCGCCGAAGCATTGTTGACGATTAGTTCAACCCGTTCATGCCTGGCCAGATTGCGAATAATCTCGGCGTAGACCCACGGGATGGGCTCGAATTTCCCCGGCCAGTCCCCGTGGTAGTGGGGCCAAGCCAGCCATGTGGCGGCGTGCGGCTCCCATTCAGCCGGCATGCGGTAGCCCCGAGATGCCGGAGTGGCATCAATAATTAAAGCGTTACTTGAGTGTCTATGGATAGCCTTGGGCACGGTGAGATTCTCGTCCTAGTCGATTAAGCGGTTGGTGATGGGCGCGTAGGCATCGATGCGGCGGTCGCGCAGGAAAGGCCAGTTGCGGCGAATGTCTTCCAGTGCTTTCAGGTCGACGTCGCCGACCAGAATTTCCTCGCGGTCGTGTGAGGCTTCGGCCAGCACGCGGCCGAATGGATCGCAAAAAAACGACGCGCCCCAGAACTCGAGTCCCTGACCGGGAGCCGACCTGCCGCGTACGTTGCCGGTTTCGAAGCCGACGCGGTTCACGACGGCGACGTAAACGCCATTGGCGATGGCATGAGAGCGCTGGATGGTGCGCCACGCATCGTGTTGGGCCATGCCAAACTCGGCCTTTTCGGCGGGATGCCAGCCGATTGCCGTCGGATAAAAGAGGATGTGGGCGCCTTGCAACGCGGTCAGGCGCGCGCCTTCGGGATACCACTGGTCCCAGCACACGAGCGTGCCAAGGCGCCCGGCGCTGGTGTCGAGGGCGCGGAATCCGAGGTCCCCGGGCGTGAAATAAAACTTCTCGTAGTAGAGGGGATCGTCAGGAATGTGCATCTTCCGGTACAGGCCGCGCAGGGAGCCGTCGCTGTCGAAGATGGCCGCCGTGTTGTGGTAAACACCGGCCGCGCGCTTTTCGAAAAGCGACGCGATCAGCACGACTCCGTTCTTGCGCGCCGCGGCGGAGAGTTTCTCCGTGGTCGGGCCGGGAATGGGTTCCGCCAAATCAAACAGAGAATGGTCCTCGCTCTGGCAGAAATACTGCGTTTGAAAAAGTTCGGGCAGGCAGACGACCTTCGCGGCGCGTCCGGCAGCATCGGCGACGCGGCTGAGGGCCTTCTCGAGATTCTGTTCCGGCTCCGGGCCGCAAGACATCTGCACCAGGGCCACGCGAAACTTTTCAGGCGGCACGCGTTTCCGACCTCCGGAAACAAATATAGCAGGAGAGCTGTCAGCTATCAGCCGTCAGCTGTCAGCTGTCAGCAACAAATGCTCTGCTAGCGGGCTCTGCAATTTGTTGGAAACCCACGATTCGCATCAGAGCTTCGCTTCAGCGATGCGGTTCGAGCAGCGCAGATCATGAAGACACCTTTCGGTGCGTGGCGAAAACACGCGCCAGCCGCGGATTGCCTGCAACCAATCTCTCGAGGCGCCCGATCACCTCCTGCGAAGGCATGGAGCGGAGGACGGCTTCGATCGCCGCCTCTGCGTCGAGCGATTCCTTGCTCAGCCTATCGAGCAGAAACTCCAGCGCCGCATCCTGGCGCGTCAGGGCGATCGCCGAAAATAGGACGGAACGAAACCACGGATCCGCCGCACCAGCGAAGCATTCACGCAAGGCGTCGAAGCCCTCGGGAGAATGGGTCCCGGCAATCGCCAAAGCCGCCTCTGCCGCAGACTCGTCGCCGCTGGCCAGAAAACGTCTGACCCAGGGGATCGCACGCACGCCTTCGACGCGCAATATCCCACCATAGCAAGCGCCCAGCACCTCCGGTTCGTCGGCGCCGAGAACACCTCGCAGACGGAGCAGCAGCGAGGCCGACGGCGAGCCCACCTGTTCGATCGCTCGAACCACCTCCACTCGAACCGACTTGTCTTTGTCTGCCAGCAACTCCACCAAGTGCTCCAGCAGATCCTTCTCCGTCAGGCTGCGGCATTGCACCAGGGCCAGGGCGCAAGTCGCCCGCAGAGTCCCCGCAGTATCGGAGCGGCCTCCCCAGACCGGTTCCATCTGGATGTGCCGCATCCCGCGCAGGAAAACGTGCGCATCCTGATGTTCCATCGTGGCGAGCGCACGGCTAAGCGCATTCTTGGCCCAGCATTGCGGATCAGTCTTCACCGGATTCTCGAAGAAACGATCGAAGGCGGCGAGCAGATCTGGGGTAAGACTCGCCCGATTGAATTCGCGAACCAGGTCGGCTGCCTTGGCCACGATGAAGTTATTGCGATGCCCCAGCGCCTTGCGCAGCGCTCCGACGCGGGCTTCCTCTGGACCTTGGCGCAGTGCATCCAAGGCGGCGATCTGTTCTTCGAAACCGCGCTTGCCAAGCATTGCTGAAAGTCTATCGTAGAAACGTAGCTTGCTACGTCTCTGCCGAGCGGTGCCACCGAATCTGGCTCTTGTCGTGCTGCCGGCAAGACGTTGCAAGCAACGTCTCTACGGAGACCTTCGTTGCCAGCGCGTGGCATCTTTTCACACGGTTCCTGTAGAGTATCTTGACGGGAAGATTCGTATTCGGCTCGGAGGCTCGCGTTGAAACACGGCAATCATGGCAATTCGAAGGGGCAGTCGCATCAAGGCAAGGGCCAGGCGCCTGGCGCAGGTGGTGAGGGGAAAGACCGTCATCTTCACAATCCCATTGAAGATCGTCTGATTCCGCTGGAACCTCTCGATCTCGCCAAAATCAATTCGATCGACGGCCTGGTGCGGGCAATGTCCAAGACCGCCTTTACCGGGCGGCAGTTGGGCGAGGCCGCCGATGTACTTGAGGCCATGGCGCTCGATGAAGACGCCTTCATCGTAATGACGCTCGCCGGCGCGATGACCGTAGCCAAGCAGGGGCTGATCATTACCGAGTTGATCGATCGCGGAATCGTGAACGCAATTGTCTCGACGGGCGCACTCATGGCGCATGGACTGGTGGAAGCCACGGGACGAGCCCACTTCCGCGCCAATCCGGAGGTTTCCGACGAGGAGCTTTACGAGCAGGGCTACAACCGCGTCTACGACACGCTCGAGCCGGAGCAGAATCTGGACGACGTGGAGGAAGTCATGTCGGCCGTGCTCGAAGCCTGGGACCACAACGAGGTCATGTGCTCCTACAAGCTGAATCACGCCATCGGCGCATATCTGGCGAAGCGCAATCAGGGGCAACGGGGAATTCTGAAGTCCGCGTATGAGCAGGGAGTGCCGGTGTTCGTGCCGGCGTTCAGCGATTCGGAACTGGGCCTCGACACCGCTCTGAACAACCGTCTGCGCGAGTCGACGGGACGCCACAAGATCCGCTTCGATCCGTTTGAGGATCTGGAGCACTTTGCCGCAACCCTACTGCGGCAGAAGAAACTGGGCATCTTCACCATTGGCGGAGGCGTGCCGCGTAACTGGTCGCAGCAGTTCGGCCCCTTCATCGAACTGAGGCACCGGCGGTTGGGAGAGAACCTGCCATTGAAGCGCTATCACTACGGCCTCAGGATTTGCCCGGAGCCAGTGTATTGGGGAGGACTATCGGGCAGCCCTTACAGTGAGGCGATCTCTTGGGGCAAGTTCGTGCCTCCGTCGGAGGGCGGTAAGTTTGGCGAAGTGTTCGTGGATGCGACCGTGGGGCTGCCCATCATCGTCGCGGCTGTAATCGAGCGACTGGACAAAGCCAAGAAGGGCGGACACGCGCGGAAGAGCGCGAAGGCCGTTAAGAAATAGCCGTCAAGAAATTAGGGGAGAAAGACGAGGCCTTGCGGTCGCTCGGAAGAGAAGTCCGCACAACAAGGGTCGCCTAAGCGGCCGTCTCGAGGGCGGAGGAATACTAGACCGAGAGGTTCCCGGCCTCGACTGCCTCCGAGCCTTGGCTTTCGGTCCGAAGCCGACGATAAAGTGGCGCAAGGATACTCTTTTTGAGGACTTCCGACTCCGCCTGGACCCAATCCTGCAGCGCGTGTCCGTCGACCTCGCCGCGCGTTTGGTAGAGTTGCTCGGCACGGGACCGTACCTTCCGCTCAACCAGTTTCACCATGAGTTCTTGCTGCTTCTGTCTGCGTGTTTCGATATCCACTGCTGCTCCTAAGGTAAGAATGTCCATCTCAATAATAGCCGATCACTGTTAACGGAGTATTACATTGGAGAGGGGCTCGGATTACCAAAGTTACGACACTTTTGATGAAGGCACACTGCCGCGGACTCTATATATAAGATGTGTATTATCAATAGTATAGCTCTCATGCGATGCCTGCCATTGAGGGCTATCCTGGACTTCCGCTGGGTGAGATTCTTAGATCTGCTGACGCGCCATCCCACCTTGTCCTGAGGCACGAGAGGGAAGAGAGAAGCCGACCGGCGTCGGCACGCGGCCGGAGGTCCGTCTCGCAGGGAAGGGATGGTCCTAGTCGAAGATCAACACGGCCGAGGCGATCACCGTGGTCCACAGAGCTCGCTTATCGCCGACTGCGGACTGCGTGACGTTAGCGGTGCGCACGATCTTGTTCGACAGGCGGTAAATCTGCTTCTTCTCGTCCCAGGAGCGGTCGGGATCGAATTCGACGTTCAGAGTCGTAGCCAGCATTTCGGCGGCGAGTTCCTCGGCGTATTCGCCGGCCGCATCTTCGGTCTCGCCGAACGAGTGGTGCTCACTGAGATATCCGTAGGTG
Organism: Candidatus Sulfotelmatobacter sp.; assembly: GCA_017883385.1. Classification (GTDB taxonomy): domain Bacteria; phylum Acidobacteriota; class Terriglobia; order Terriglobales; family Acidobacteriaceae; genus Sulfotelmatobacter. The sequence goes on along the minus strand of JADGNQ010000039.1, from coordinate 9,061 downwards.
TTGCGGTCTGCAGGAATGGCTACGCCGATCGACGACGCCAGCAGGCGGTGCGGTTCGCGGGTGGAGTTCTCGGCAACCACGGCGAAAACGACTTCTCCGGGATGCAGGTACTTCACGCCTTCCTTGCGGGCAAGCAACTTGCAGTTGGGCGGAAAGATCGAGGAGACCCGCACCAGGTTCTGGGCGGCGATACCGGCGTCGCGCAACGCCAATTCGAACGAAGTCAGCCGCTCGCGGTGTTTCCCAACACCCTTGGTGAAGAAAATCCGCTTCGGAACCATGTCTTTGCCCAATTCCGTGATCCTCCGGAAAGAAGAAATTGAGATGGAGAATGCACAATCTAACACAATGCTTTGTAAAGGAAATATGAATTTACGGGTGCAGCCAAAAAAAATGCGGGAAGCGTCTGACGCCTCCCGCACCACGAACCGGAACAAGGATGGAGAAAACGGCTACATCGCCGCCTTGACCGCACTCACCGTGATCGTATTGTCCTTCTCGGTACCGGTCACCGTGACCTTGGCGCCAGCCTGCTTGTCGAGCGTGTCCAGGGCCGCTTTGTCGCTCGTGTCGAGCGTGTAGACCTTGTCACCGACGACCAGCGCATACTTCGAGCCCTTGCTCACACAGGCCCGGGTGCATCCGGCGTCATCGCCCGCCATGGCATGTTTGGCGCCGCACATTGCATCACTCACGGTACCGGTGAACGCCTTGCCGCCGGCAGCGAGTGCAGCAGTTGTCAGGGTTGAGGCCAGAGCCAGCGTCAGCAGCGCAAATCCGAGTTTCTCCAGTCGAAGTTTCATCAGTAATTCTCCTTTTGATTTGGCCGGGCGACTTCCTTGAGCTGCCCGCGTGGAGGATACAGGGCCTCCCTAGTTGATGATGCTTGAGTCGGCAGTAAGTTTCAACTCTCGTGAAAATGCGGGGATGGTGCACTTTGAGTGGAGACTCGTATCAGGGCATGCCTTCCTTCAGGCATGCCACACGAGCACGCAAGCAGATTCGGCTTTAGCCGCTGCGGCCGTGGCGAGGCAAACTCCGGCGGCCAAAGCCGTTTGTGCCTTGAATTCTCTGAGGCATCGCTGACGGCGAAGCCCTGACCAAATCGCTTCGCTCAAACTGCTGCGCTGACAAAAATGCGGGGACACGCTGGCGCGCGTCCCCGCCTCAAGCCCGGTCGTAATTCTTTGGGGGGAGGGCCCGGGCCAAACCTGTTAAGCGCTTTAGACTACCCTGTGGAGCGAATTTCTGGAAAAAAATAAAAACTTGTTCCAAAAACCGGAAAAGCCCTCCCGGCCACGCTACCCCCCTTCAGGCTCGCATGGCCTATTTCGGCGCTTTGACTGAGTAGATGAGATCGACGTCCACCGTCTTGTCCTTGATGTTGGCGGTTACGTGTGAGGCGACATCCCAGTCCAGGCTGGGTGGGAGCAGCTTTTGAGCCGCGGGAAGATATTCGCTGAGGTAGGTGGCGTCGTAAACCTCTCCCTGGCGGAGCTTCCAGGCATTGCGCAGCTTGGCCGTCAGGCTGTTGTCCAGGCCGCGGAATTCGAGTTCGCCCATGTGATAGGCATAATCCTCCTTGACCTCAAGGTGGACGGCCACGGTTGCTGCGGCGTCGTCATATTGCGCATCGGGTTTCAGGGCAGCTTTGAGAAATCCGCGGGATCCGTAGAGCGTTTGAATGTCCCTCAGGTTTTCGCCGAGGCGGACCATATTTGCCGGCTTGCCCGGTTCGACATGGACCATCTTCTGCAGCGTTTCAGTTGGAAACTCGTGATTGCCGGACCAATCAATGCTCTTCAACTTGTACTGCAGGCCGGGCGTGACTGCGAAGGTGACGTCGACGACGCTCTGGTTGCGGGGGCCCTCTTCGACCGCCTCCGCGTCCTTCACCGTTTTGGGCTGAGGATCGCCGAATGACGCCTTCAGGTATCCCCGGGCGTAATACACAGGCAAAAGCTGGCGCTGGACCAGCAGGTTCAGGCGGCTACGCGAGTATTGGTGATCAGGAAGCCTCTGGGCGGCGGCGGAGAGCGCGGGCAGTTCGGCCTCGGCTGCACCTGTGAAGTCGATGTTGCGGACTCGGATCAGAACGTCCGACACGCTGTAGCTGATCGCATCAGGTGGCTGGTCCGGCTTGCCGGTGCGCAGGTACTCGACATGGCCGGGGATTGCGTTCTCGACCAGCATCGCCTGAAGCACGTCGGAGACTTCATCCGGCATCCGTCCGGATAAGGGCAGTTCTCCGTCGAAAAGGGGGACGTGCTCCTTGATCCGCTGTCGCAGTTCAGGGTCGGAAAACCAGACGAAATCTTCGAAGTGGGCAGGAACGAACTTCCCGATGTCGGTCACGTGCAATTCGAGCTTGGTTCCGGCCGAGGAATACGAGAACGTGTAGGCGATGTCGGTGAACGCGCCGGTGTCGCCTAGCCGGCGGGCGGCCGTCTTAAAGTCATCGTCGTTGACCGTGGTGCCCATCTGCAATCCAGTCGCGGCGGCGATTGCGGCCTCAGGGAAGCGTTTGCTTCCGGTGACTTTAATCGCAATCAACTGGCGGGCGGAGGCGGGCATTTGCGCCAGAGGCTTCTGGGAATTCTGTCCCGTGCCCAGTAGGCACAGCCCCGGCAGAGCCAGGAACAACAATGCCAAAAGTCTGGAGGGAGCCGTAGTCATCACCTTGGGGTCTGCACCAATTCTTGCGTGGATTTGTGCTTTACGGCAATGTCAATGAAGGCGAGGGCGGCCCGGCTCAGGGCCTTGTCTTTGCGGAACACCAGCGCCAGATCGCGCCGAACTTGAGCATCAGCGATGGGGATCGCGACCAACACCTTGGCCCGAACATCGTCCTCAACGTTGGAACGGGCGATGAATCCGACGCCCACGTCGGCGGCCACGAAGCGCTTCAGCAGTTCGCTGGAATCGAGTTCCATGCTGAAGTTGGGTTTCAATCGGCGCTCGTGGAAGAGTTGCTCGATGGCGTCGCGCGTGTGTCCGGCCTTGGGCACAATCAATGGGAACTTGGCCACTTCGGCAGTGTTTGCCGACTTCATCCTCCCCAGAGGATGCTGGGGAGGCGCGATGATGATCAGTTCGTCGCGATGAATGAGGACTACCGTCAGGCGGGTGTCTGTTACGGGAAGGGAAACGACGCCGAAGTCGACCGAGTTGTCTATCACTGACTCGAGAATCTTGGCGTAGTCGGAGCGCTTGATGTTCACCGAGACGTCGGGATACTGCTTCTTGAAGTCGGCAAACACGTACGGCAAGATGTGCAGGCAGGTGCCTTCATTCGCACCCACGATAATCTCGCCGCGCGGCACACGCTCCATCTCGGCAATTGCCACCAGCATGGCCTTGCGGGCGTCGAGCGTGTCCTCAACGTATTTGAGGAACGCCTTGCCGGCCGCCGTGAGCGAAACCTTCCCGCCGGAGCGGTCAAACAGCTTAGCGCCAACTTCTTCCTCTAGTCCGCGAATCTGCGACGAGATCGCGGGCTGGGTGCGAAAACGCCTCTCCGCCGCCCTTGAGAACGAGGCGTGCCGCGCCACTTCGAGGAAGGATTCGAGCTGGTCAAAGTCCATAGGAACAGTTGCCAGTTCTCAGCTTAGGGCCGGACGAGAAGCTCAACCACAGAGGACACAGGGTCCACGGAGGAAGCCCGCACGCGGGATGTTCCTCCGTTTCCTCGGCGTCTTCTGTGGTCAAAAACCCTCGTCTCGTTCCAGTATAAAGTCGCGTTATCGCCGCTATAAAAACAATAGAATTGCAAGCGCCGCCGACCGGGGCTTACACTCATGCGTTTTGCATTGCGCGACCGATTGTAGCAGGGGACGAGCGCAGCGTTCCTGCCCAGACATTCATTCATAATCCCGTAGCAAGGACTCCGCATGGCCGATGCCAAAACCGTTCTCGACTTCGCAAAAAAACACGATGCCAAGATTCTGGACCTGCGTTTTACCGATCTTCCCGGACTCTGGCACCACATTTCCTATCCCATTGATCAGTTGACGAAATCCTCTTTCGAGGACGGTTTTGGTATCGACGGCTCGTCGATTCGGGGTTGGGCGGCCATTCACGAAAGTGACATGCTGCTGAAACCTGACGCGAACTTTCATGTACTCGACCCCTTTACCGAGGTGCCGACGCTGGTGCTGGTGTGCGACGTGGTCGATCCGGTCACCAAGCAGCAGTATGACCGCGATCCGCGCCACATCGCACGGAAAGCCGAAATGCACCTGGCCTCCACCGGCATTGCCGACACGGCTTACTTCGGGGCCGAGGCGGAGTTCTTCATATTCGACAACGTGCGCTTCGACCAGCGCGAGCAGTACGGCTTTTACTACATTGACGCCGAAGAGGGACGCTGGAATTCGGGAAGGGAAGAGAACAATCTGGGCTACCGTCCTCGCTACCGGGAAGGCTATTTCCCCGTCCCGCCGACCGATCATTACCAGGACCTGCGCTCCGAGATGATGTTGACCATGCAGAGCTGCGGCATCGACATCGAGTGTCACCACCACGAAGTCGCCACCGGCGGCCAGACTGAGATCGATCTGAAATTCGACTCCATGGTGCGCTCGGCCGACAAGATGCTGCTCTTCAAGTACGTCGTGAAGAACGTGGCCCACCGCTATGGCAAGACGGTGACGTTCATGCCCAAGCCCATCTTTGGCGACAACGGCAGCGGCATGCACACTCACCAGTCGCTATGGAAAGGCGGCGAGCCGCTGTTTTCGGGTGACGGATATGCCGGGTTGTCGCAGCTCGCTCTGTGGTATGTAGGCGGACTGCTGAAGCACGCCCCGGCGCTCTCCGCGATCATCGCGCCCACTACCAACTCCTACAAGCGCCTGGTGCCCGGCTTTGAGGCGCCAGTGAATCTGGCCTACTCGCGGCGCAATCGCTCCGCTGCGTGCCGCATTCCGATGTATTCAGTCTCTCCCAAGGCCAAGCGCGTGGAGTTCCGCCCTCCCGACCCAAGCTGCAATCCGTACCTCGGGTTTGCGGCAATGTTGATGGCCGGCCTCGACGGAATTGAGAACAAAATGGACCCAGGAATGCCGCTGGACAGGGACATTTACGAACTGAGTCCCGAGGAACTAGCGAGCATCCCGTCGATCCCCGGTTCGCTCGAAGACGCTCTCGACGCGCTGCAGCGCGATCACACTTTTCTGCTGAAGGGCGACGTGTTTACCGAAGAGTTATTGCGGACCTATGTCGATTACAAGCGCTCGAAGGAAGTAGACGCTATCCGCCAGCGCCCACATCCGTATGAATTCGCGCTGTATTACGACGTTTAAGGCCAACAGGCTACCAACCGATCCCGAAGAACCTCAAAACCTTGGTCAATGAGCCCGGTTAGTCAACTATCCCTGGCAAGCGTTGCGGGACGCTCTGAAACTATTACACTTGTTGCGGAGTCAATACCCTCGTGAGCTTCACGGGAACGTTTGCAGTTACGGCCTGGTTCTGGCGACATCTCAGCTCCCGTTGGCGGGCTACTTCAGCTGCTTCTCAATCGCCGCAGTTACTTCCTTCGAATCCGGCGTGACGGCAGGCTCAAACCGCTGAATCACCTTGCCATCGCGGTCTACCAGGAATTTAGTGAAGTTCCACTTGATGTCGCCCGCAATCCCCGGCCCGGTCTCTTTGGTCAGGTAAGCGTAAAACGGAGCCTGGTCGTCGCCCTTGACGGAAATCTTCGCGTACATCGGGAAAGTCACGCTGAACTTGCGAGTGCAGAAAGTCTTGATCTCCTCGTTCGTGCCCGGCTCCTGCGCGCCAAAGTTATTGGCAGGGAAGCCGAGGATCACGAATCCCTGACCCTTGTACTTCTCGTAAGTGGCTTCGAGCGCGCTGTACTGTGGCGTGTAACCGCACTGGCTGGCGACATTCACGAGGAGCACGACTTTGCCCTTGTAGTCCGCCAGCGGCGCCGGCTTGCCGTCGATGGAGTTCAGGGTAAAGCTGTAAATGCCCGAGGCGGCGAATAGTGATGTGGCCATAATCAACAAGACTCCGAAAGGAAGATAGTTGCCGAGTTTGCTCAGCTTGGACACTCTCATGAATCACTCCTGTGTTGCAGATTTCGACATCGGTGCGGCGGAGTATTGAAGATACGGGGCGAGGGGCATGCAGCGCAACGGAAGAAATGTAAATTCTGTGTCTTGCGCGGGAAGCGACCGCCTAGACGGTGCTGCGAACGCCGGTTTCTTTTAGCATGCGCTCCATGATCCGCTTGGTCGGGATCTGCGAATGGGCCATCTGCGCGTATGCAGGCTCAGCGCCCCCTGTGGAGAGCAACCCGTCCCCTACGGCATCCAACGCGGAGGCGGAGCGGCCCAGCACCATGAGAAGGTACTTCTGAGCGATTGGCCGGTCTGCCGGGTGGATCAAATCCCACCACCGCCGGATCGACTCTTGGACTTCGGATTCGCTCTTTTCGCCTACCACCAGAGCATCGATCAAACGGTAGACCTTGCTCTTGATCGCTTGGTACGAAACCGAAATCTCTTGGGGCATAGGGTACCTGTTTTTCTTGTACTTACCACAGTGCAATCTGTGAACCAAACGGATATCCCCTGTTTTTAGAGCCTTTTAGCGCTTTTCGGATAGTGTGAACGTACTACGAATGGAATATCTCGACGGAGGGGATATGGATTCTGGAAGGAACCGCCCGGCACCCGGGCCTGCATTCCCTCGAATTCGACGTTTGCCGTAATCCGAAAAGGCATTAACCACGAAGGTGCACGAAGGGAAGACGCCAACGGGAAGCGATTCCAGAATTGCTGCAGTAACTCGGTTTTGGTGTTCCCTTCGTGAACCGGAGCCTGCCCTAAGCGAAGCCGAAGGGTGTCCTTCGTGGTTAAGGCCTTGCCCTGCGGGAAAACACCAATGCCGGCAACTGGCGGGAACCGCATGCAGGTTACAATGTTCCGCTCTGTCAAACCGAACCGCCCTCACGCCATCAAGTCCCAACCGGGAACCTGCACGTGGGCTCGCGTCCGGTATCCCAGGGAGCCGACCGTCGGAGGCGACATGAAAAGATGTGTCTGGATTTTGGCAGTTCTTATACTGACTTCTGTTCTCGCGGGGGCGCAGAATTCCTCGTCCCTCACCTCGCAGGGCGACAGCTCTCAGGGCAGTTGGCACGACGCAGATTCCGACGAGCGCATGTTCTTTCCCCGCGACATGCTCTGGGGATGGGCGCAGTTCGACCTGGCTCCGCCACACAACGAGATCGATCCGAATCTCTGCTCCGGAAACGTCGCACAGAATGGCGGACTCAATGACCCTTGCAGCATGTTCGCCCGTTACATGCTGTCCGGAATCCTGGAAATTCGACCCTTTGGGCGCGGCCCCCTGCGCCGGTTCATGGTGTTTGGTGCGCCGACGTTCCTGTTCGGCAAGACCCTGCCCAAGACGCTCTACACCTGGTCGCCCGACGCAATCGGCATCGAGCATTCCTGGGGCGCTGGAGTGTATATCGCGAAGGGATTCGAGTTCCGCGTGACCCAGCACTTCCTCTTCGACCGCCTCGGCGCTCGCAGCAAGAATCTGGGCAGTGCCGACCTCGGCAACAACGGTCCCTGGGGACGTTACATGACGGTCGGCGTCCGCAAAACCTTCGGCACGCGCCGCTGGTAGCCGTGAGGGTTTCTGAGTTTGCTTCGTGTGATCCAGACCCACTCTCAGGAAGCCGTGGCAGTCTCCCAGCCGCGAAGCGGCGGCATGTGAAAGCCCGGCACGGCAGTGCCGGGTATGGGTCGGAGGAGTATGCGAGTCCCGGAGGGGACGGCACCTGTTCTCACGCACACTCAAGGGGACGTAAGAATGTTCCCTAGAATGTTCGCCGCCCTACGCCGTCGCGGGCAACGACGGCCGCAGCAGACGCCGCACCACCCAGACGACCAACGCCACAAACCCGCCGACAAACATCAACGGAGCCAAGACAAGCAACACGATCCACCCTGGCCCACCCATGGTAGTGACATCGCCGCCGACCGTGGCGGCGGGATCGCGGCGAATCCGACCTCCGAACACGGTGACATCGCCGGATACCTTCACTTCCTTGTCGAGACGGATACCACCGCCAAACGAGGTCGCGTCCCCGTCGACCTGCCCCTGATCCTCAACCACGATGCTGCCGCCGAAGGCAGTCACATCTCCGGCCACATGTCCGCGCATGCGGATGCTGCAGCCAAAACAGGTCGCCTCGCTGACTTCTTCCCCGGGCCCGACGCTGATGTTGCTCCCCACTTGGGTTCGCTCGCGAGCACCGTCAGCAAACGCAGCGGTCGACAGAGCAACGCAGAAGAGTAGAAATACAGGCAATGACTGGCGATGGGAGAGAGGGTGCGTCATGCAGAATCTCCTGAGTCGGTGGGGTAGCAAACTGGCCCGAAAACGAGATTATTGCACGAAAAAAGAGAATAATCTGCAGCTCCCATCCGCCTATTCTTTATAATTGAAAGTTTTCCAAATCACGGCGCGAGAGTCTAATAGCGGAGGTTGTGAATGGCGGGTTCTTATAACGGGGTAGCGGTACCGGCGGACGGAAAGAGCATCGGCTATACAGGCGGCAAGTACGACGTGCCGGACAACCCCATCATTCCTTTCATCGAAGGCGATGGCACTGGCCGCGACATCTGGAAAGCGTCCCTGCGCGTGTTCAACGCCGCTGTAGAGAAGGCCTACAAGGGCAAGCGCCGCGTCGCCTGGTATGAAGTTTTCGCCGGAGAAAAGGCCAAGGCCAAGTTCGATACCTGGTTGCCCGATGACACCGTCGATGCCATGCGCGAATTCCGTGTCGCCATCAAAGGCCCGCTGACTACGCCCGTGGGTGGCGGCATCCGCTCGCTCAACGTAGCCCTGCGCCAGATTCTCGACCTGTATTGCTGCGTGCGCCCGGTGAAGTACTACAAGGGCGTGCCGTCGCCCGTGAAGCACCCGGAGCGCATGAACGTCGTGATCTTCCGCGAAAACACCGAAGACGTCTACGCCGGCGTGGAGTGGGAGCAGGGAACTCCCGACTGCGCGCGCCTGATCGAGTTCACGC
>JADGNQ010000175.1 GCA_017883385.1 Candidatus Sulfotelmatobacter sp. | reverse complement strand
CCGCGGAGCGAAGCTCCGCTGCATCGATGGTAGAGCGAAGACGCATTGCAGAGCAGGACCTTCAGACAAGAAGAGAATGAACGCGTCCTAAAGCGGGAAATCACCCGGAGCACAGATTTCGAATCGCGCCAGCCATCGGCGAGCTTCGCTCGCCCGGACAGCCGGGGGCGGCTGTCCCCACACCGACTTCTACCAACTGACCACTGCAATCCTCAGCTGCTTCCCGACTCTCAATGTCAGTCGCGCAGGTGATGGGCCCGTGAGGACGATTCGTGGCTCCTTCTGAACCGCATTCTCCAGTCGGACGGAACCCTGCTTGAGCTTCCTGCCAGCATCAGTGCTAGATTCCGCTAGACCGCACTTGACTAAGAGTCGATCGAGCCGAACGCCCGCCCTCCCTTGGTCGTCAACCGACCCGCCGATTTCGGCGATTGGGACCAAAACCTCCTCCGCATCCTCTGGCACCTGATCCTTCTGGAACTGCTTCGCCCAATCCTCCGCCGCCTTCCCAGCCGCCTCCACAGAATGAAAATCCCCTACGATTTTCCCCGCCAACGCCTTCTTCGCCTGCATCGGATGCGTCTCGCGCTTCATCGTCTCGATGTCGGCCACTTGCACGTCCGTCAGCAACTCGTAGTACCTCCACATCATCTCGTCGGAGATGCTCATGATCTTGCCGTACATCTCCAGCGGCGGCTCGTGAATGCCGATCGCGTTCCCCAGCGACTTCGACATTTTCTGCACGCCATCGAGGCCCTCGAGAATCGGCGTCGTTAGAACGACCTGCGATTCCTGCCCATACGAGCGTTGCAGCTCGCGGCCAACCAGCAAGTTGAACTTTTGGTCAGTGCCGCCAAGCTCCACATCGGCCTCAAGCGCGACCGAGTCGTACCCCTGCACTAGCGGATACAGCAGTTCGTGAACCGAAATCGGCTTCTCTTCGTGAAAGCGTTTGTGGAAGTCCTCGCGCTCAAGCAACTGCGAGACGGTGTACTTCGCCATCAATCGCACGAAATCGTCGGAGGTGAACTGGCCCATCCAGCGCCGGTTGAAATCGATCACCGTCTTCTTTGGGTCGAGAATCTTGAAAACCTGCGCCTTGTAGGTCTCCGCGTTCTGCTCAATCTGTTCGCGGCTGAGCGGCGGGCGTGTAATGGAGCGCCCCGTCGGATCGCCAATCATTCCCGTGAAATCGCCGATCAGGAAGATGGCCGTGTGCCCAAGATCCTGAAAGTGTTTGAGCTTGCGCAGCACGACGGTGTGTCCCAGATGCAGGTCGGGAGCAGTCGGGTCCATGCCCAGCTTCACGCGCAGCGGCTTGCCCGTGGCGCGCGACTTCTCCAACTTGGCGCGCAAGTCGGCCTCGCGAATGATCTCCGCGCTGCCCTTCTTCAGATAGGTCAGTTGTTCGTCTACGGGTGCGAAGGTGGACACTGGGTCATTATAAGAGGAAGAGTTGCAGATTTGAGATTTCAGATTGCAGATTTCAAGCCCTTCGCGGTTCGCAGGGAGGCCACGAAGATGGAGACCAATTCATTCGCCTCTTTGATCAACGGGACGGTCTTGTCGGGGTGGGCCACGCCGCTGTCAACAAGAAGCTCCAGCCAGAAAAGCGTCTCGTCAGCCTCTTCGAGGACGATGCCAAGCTTCGACACGAAATCAGCGCTAGACCTGGCGCGGCACACAGCGCGATAGTTCGCTCCAACAGAGGTCGCAGAACGCAAGAGCTGGCGAGTAATCACTGTGCTTGCCTGGCTGCGCGGCAAGGCTTGACATAGGCCAATGACGAGCAAAGCGAAGCGTTTCGTACGATTCTTCAACGCGTCGGAATTCGTCGTCGCAGTCATGCCAAAATCTGCAATCTGAAATCTACAATCTGAAATGTACTCAGATTGTGCCGCGCATTGATGTGACATTCGTCACAAGTCGTCTTCCAATAACGGTGGATTTCCCTCCCAGCACAATGTTGATGGCCTCCGTGTAGGCCACGTGCTCCTGCTCCAGAATCCGCCCCGCGAGTGTGTGCTCATCGTCGCCATCGAGCACCGGCACCGTTTTCTGCACGACGATTGCCCCGTGGTCCAGTTCCTCGTCCACGAAATGCACGGTGCAGCCGGACACTTTCACTCCATAAGCGAAGGCCTGCTCCTGCGCCTCGAGTCCCGGAAACGCGGGCAATAGCGACGGATGAATATTCAGAATACGATGCGGAAACTGTTGCACGAACCACGGGGACAACAGCCGCATATACCCAGCGAGGCAGACCAGATCGACGCCATGCTGCTTCAGCGCTGCGACCACTTCGCGGTCGTGCTCCTCGCGCGGCCTGCCCTTGGAGGGAATGACCAGCGCGTTCAGTCCACGCTGGCGGGCAGTCGCGATCCCGGCCGCATCCGCTTTGTTCGAGATGACCACACCGATCTTCGTCTCGGGAATGCGGCCGGAGTCAATGCTGTCCGCAATAGCGACAAAGTTCGAACCGCGTCCGGAAAGGAGGATGCCAAGGGATTTCATTAAGCTCTCAGATGTCAGCTTTCAGCGTTCAGCCAAAACATCATAATTCAACCCGAACGCCGAGTTGCGCGTTACGCAAGGATGAGTCCCTGTATCCGCGGTCACAGACGGAACACTCGAGCGGGTACTAACCTCTTCTGGAGGCACCCGCCGTGAAGAAATGGATTTTGCGTTGTGCTCTTGCGCTGCTGGCATTCCTTGTCGTCGCCGGACTCGCCTATCATCTAGGGCTTCGCAACTGGTGTCTGCACTGGGGCACCACCCCGGCGGAGGCCTACGCCACCCTGCCCGGTGACGACTTGTTCCCGGCCTATGCGGGCGAGGCAACGCACGCGATCACAATTCACGCGTCGCCGCAGCAGGTGTGGCCCTGGCTGATGCAGATCGGGCAGGATCGCAGCGGATTCTACAGCTACAGCTTTCTCGAGAATGCAGTTGGATGCGACATGCCCAAGGTCGAGCGGGTCGTACCGGACTGGAAGCCGCGTACCGTGGGAGAGACGGTTTGGTTCGCCACGCCGCGTCGATTTCGCGGGCAGGGCCGCATGATCGCCGCGATTATTCAGCCCCAGCGATCATTTGTGATGGTCACCGCCAACGATTGGGCCAATCTACAGGCGGGAAAGCGGGCACAGGAGAGCTTCTGGAGCTTTACGCTGGAGCCCCTGGGAAACGGGCAAACCCGCCTGATTGCGCGCGTGCGCGGCGGAACCCCTCCGACGCTCACATCCCGCGCGGTCGGCAGATTGTTCTGGGAGCCGATGCATTTTGTCATGGAGCAGAGGATGCTCCGCACCATCCGGGATCTCTCAGAGCGCGGCTAGCCCTTAACTGTACGTCACTTTGCGCTCACCCTTCACGATCCTTCCGATCGTGTAGGCTTTTTCGCCCACGCGCTCCAGCACCGATTGGGCTTTCTTGAATTTCGCCGACGGCACGACCAGCAGCATCCCCAGACCCATGTTGAACGTGCGCAGCATCTCATCCTCCGGCACGCTCCCCAGCTGCTGCAGGTGTTCAAAGATCGGAAGCACCGGCCACGTCCCCAGCTCGATGACGGCTGCCGTCCCTCGCGGCAGAACGCGCGGCAAGTTCTCCGTAATGCCGCCACCTGTAATGTGCGCCAGCGCGGCCACGCATTGGCCGTCAATCAACTTCCTCAGCGCCGGCCAGTAACTCTTGTGCGTCCGCATCAGTTCGTTGCCGACCTTGTTCTTGATCTCGTTGACGTAAGTCTCAGCCGAGTAGTGCGCCACCTCAAACAGCAGCTTGCGCGCCAGCGCATACCCATTGGTGTGCAGCCCGTTCGACGGCAATCCCAGAATGATGTCGCCAATCTGCACGTCTTTGCCGGTGATGATTTTTTCGCGCTCGACCACGCCCACAATGAATCCCGCCAGGTCGTATTCTCCGTCGGGATAGAAGCCCGGCATCTCGGCCGTCTCCCCGCCGATCAGCGCGCAGCCATTGTGCTTGCAGGCATCGGCAATGCCCTCGACAACTTTCTCGGCAATGGATGGGTCGAGTGTGCCCGTGGCCAGGTAGTCCATGAAAAACAGCGGCGCGGCGCCCTGCACCGCAATGTCGTTGACGCAGTGGTTCACCAGGTCGGCGCCCACCGTGGAATGCAGGTCCATCTCGAATGCGATCTTCAGCTTGGTACCAACTCCGTCCACGCTCGACACCAGCACCGGATCGGTGTACTTCGTCTTGTCTACGGCGAACAGGCCGCCAAAGCCGCCAATCTCGCTCAACACGCCCCGGGTAAAGGTCTTGTGGGCCAGATACTTGATGCGCTGCTTGGTGCGATTGGCACGGCTGATGTCCACACCGGCGTCGGCGTAGGTCACGGGCGTGGGGCTGGGTGTGGGAGTTTTGGCCACAGATTCTTCTTCCGTGTGTCTCTTTCAATCCTTGCGTGGGGTTAGTGCCGGGCGCCGATGCAACAACGGTCCCTAAGGCCGCTCATTGTAGCACGTTCAAAGCGGTGCCTCCGGAGACCGGAGAGCAGGTTCAGAAATCTCGAGCAAATCTCAGGAACGCAGCAGGTACACTCCACCATATTCCGCGGGCGCGCACGCCCGTTCGCCAGCGCGGGCCCAGACTAGTGGGAGATAAAGTCTGAGAAGAAGTAAGCCAAAACCCCGAACAGCGCCAGGCCACAAATGCCGTAGCAGGTGAGCACCCAGGCTCCGCGGCCTTCATGATGGATGGTGGAAGTAGAGGACTGCTCGGTAGAAGAGATGACAGGGGCCCGATCTTCCATGCAAAAAACCTCCCGACGGAAAGATCGTGGCGCAAGTACATTATGCGTCACGCCTGCCTCGCATCCCGGCGAGGCAAGACTATCTGCGGGATTTTACCCCGGATTGGGCCGTTGAGGAGAGAAAAATGTGATTGAAATCACAATAATCACGTGCAAATAAATTTTCATATTATGAAAATCTCCCTTGGAATTCATCCCTCCAGAGTGCCTGCCAAAATGCCTCTCCTTCGTTTAACTTCGTGTCCTTCGTGGTTTCCCCTAACCTCCCCCACCACGCGCCACTCGCGCACCCTCGGCTACATGGGATAATAACGACTAGGGTTCTTCTTCCACTTATGCGCCATCGCTGCCTTACGCTTCTCTTCTCATGTCTGCTGGTTGCCAGCGCAAGTTCACAGTCCAGCCCAGCTCAGTCGAACTCCACGCCTCCCGCCCAGAATTCCAACGCGGCGGAGCAATCCAAGAGTGCCGACAAGAAATCCGTCGAGTCTGCTGCGGAAAAAGCGCTGGACTCTCCAAAGCCCGAAGACAAGTCTCATGACTATGCACCGGAGTCCTTCGTCGTCGAGAAGATGCAAACCCGCTACCGCTTTGAGGCAGACGGCACCGGCCGCAAAGAGGTCACCGCCCGCATCCGCGTGCAAAGCGAAGCCGGCGTGCAGCAGTGGGGACAGATACAAGTCGGCTACAACTCGGCCAATGAGCGCGTCGAGATTCCCTACGTACGCGTGCTCAAAGAAGACGGCACTGTGGTCAAGGCCGGCGACGATGCCGTCCAGGATCTGAGCGCACCCGTCGAGCACGAGGCTCCCGTCTACACCGATTACCGCCAGAAGCACATCACGGTGCCAGGCCTGCGTCCGGGCGAGGTGCTGGAATACGACATGGTCACGGTGATTCACACTCCGCTGGCCGCCGGACAGTTCTGGACCGAATACGAATTCGACAAAAACAGCATTGTGCTCGACGAAGAGGTCGATGTAGACGTCCCCGTCACGCGCGCCCTGAAGATGAAGAACAAGCCCGGGAAGGATCCGAAGATCAGCGAAGAAAATGGGCGGCGACTGTATCACTGGTCCAGTTCCCACCTGGAGCGCGAGGACGACGACAAAGCCAAGGACAAAGATGACAAGAAGAAAAAACATCGGCGTCCAGATGACGACCGGCCCGATATCCAGCTAACCACTTTCGAAAGCTGGGAACAGATCGGCCGCTGGTATGCCAACCTGGAGAGAGACCGCCGCAAGCCTTCGCCGGAAGTTCGCGCCAAGGCGGAAGAGCTCACCAAGGGCCTGAACACCGATCTGGAGAAGACCGAAGCGCTGTACGATTTCGTCGCCAAGAACTTCCGCTACGTGAGCCTCTCGCTGGGAGTGGGCCGCTACCAGCCGCACTCGTCCTCTGACGTGCTCCACAACCAGTATGGCGACTGCAAAGACAAGCACACCCTGCTGGCCTCGCTGCTTGAGGCCGAGGGTCTGCATGCGTCGTCGGTGCTGATTAACTCAAGCCGCAAACTCGATCCCGATGTGCCCTCACCCTCGCAGTTCGACCACGTCATCACCATGCTGCCGATGGGGAAAGAAGAAGTCTGGATGGATACCACCGCCGAGGTTGGACCCTTTCGCCTGCTGGCCTTCACGCTGCGCAAAAAGCAGGCGCTGGTGATCCCCCCGGTGGACCCGCCCTCTCCGGTCGCTCCTCATCTCGAAGAAACTCCGGCTGACACGCCGATGCCTGACACCGAATTCTCCGAGGTTGATGGCAAGATCAATGAAATTGGCAAGCTCGAAGCCCACGTCAACTACGCGTTTCGCGGCGACGAAGAACTCTTGCTGCGTTCCGTCTTCCGCCGCGTGCCGCAAGCCAACTGGCAGCGCGTGGTCGAGAACGTGAACGCCAGCCTGGGTGGAGACATCACCAACCTCAAGGTCAGCGACCCGGCTGCAACGCGCGAGCCGTTCACTCTTTCCTACGACGTATCCAAGGTGAACTTCCTCGACTGGTCGAAGAAGAAAACCGAAATCATGTTGCCGCTGGTGCAGTTCAGTCTGCCCGACGTCGATGACGACGACACCGACGCGGATGCCGAACCTCTGAAGCTGGGGCCGAAGGCGGAGTACTCCTACAAGATCAAGCTCGAACTTCCCGCGAAGTACACGGCCCACACGCCGCTGGCTTTCGCGCTGAAGCGTGACTACGCGGAATATGAAGCCTCCTACAAGGTGGAAGGCACCATCTTTACCGCGGGCCGTAAGTTGACCCTGCGTCAGGATGAGCTTCCCGTCGCCCGTGGAGCGGACTATGAATCTTTCCGCCGTGCCGTTGGCGCCGATCTCGCGCAGCATCTGGCGGTCGAGAGCACGGTGGCCGGAGCGCCGGTCCCTCCCGCCGACATGAAGGCCGACGATCTGGTCGACAGTGCCCGTGCCGCCGCCGACAGCGGCAACTTTCCCGTCGCGATTGCGCTCTTGAAGCGGGCGACGGAAGTCGATCCCAAAAACAAATTCGCCTGGAACAACCTGGGCCTCATCTATTTCGCGCTTCGCCAGAACGACGACGCGATCGCGGCTTTCCAGAAGCAGCTCGAAGTCAATCCCTACGACGAGTTCGCCTACAACAACCTGGGCCGCGTTTACTGGAACGAGCGCAAGTATGACGAAGCGGTGAAGGCCTTCAACAAGCAACTGGAAAACAATCCGCTCGACAAGTTCTCCCACGCCAACCTGGGCCAGATGTACGCCGAGTGGCATAAATATGATCTGGCCGCTGCCGAACTGGAGAAGGCGGCCTCGCTTACTCCAGACAACCCCGAGTTGCAGGTGAGCCTGGGTGATGCCTACCTGAACCTGGGACAGGACGACAAAGCGCTGGCTGCCTTCGATCATGCGGTTGAACTCTCAGCCACGCCGCTGGTGTGGAACAACATCGCCTACCAGCTCTCGCTCAAGAAGTCACATCTGGATCGCGCGCAGCAGTACGCCGAATCCGCCGTGTCGGCAACAGACGCGGCATTGCGCAACATCACCCTCGACCGCCTCACGCGCGAGGAGTTGCCCCTGGTATCGTCGCTGATCGCTTACTGGGACACGCTGGGCTGGGTGCACTTCAGCGAAGGCAACTACGACCAAGCCGAGAAGTACGTCGGCGCCGCGTGGGGACTCGGTCACCACGGAGAAGTCGGCGACCATCTTGGCCAGATCTATGAGAAGCAAGGCAACAAGGACCGCGCTCTCCGCACCTACGCGCTCTCGATGAATGGACTGCGTCCCATTCCCGAAACCCGCGACCGCTTGGCTTCGCTGGTTGGAGGGAACGCGAAAGCGGACGCCGCCGTCGCGCGCGTCAAAGACGAACTCCAGCATCTCAGCACCGTAGACTTGGGCAAGGCCACCCAAACCGGCAACGCAGACTTCTTCCTTCTGCTGAGCCGCGGCACCGGCTCCAGTACGAAAGTGGACGCCGTAAGATTTGTCAGCGGGGACGAAAAGCTGAAGTCCTTCACCGAAGCGCTCCGCACCGCCGACTACCATCTGACATTTCCTGACGATACGCCGGTGAAAGTCCTGCGCCGCGGAACGCTCTCGTGCTCGGTAGCGACCGGCAAATGCGAGTTCGTGCTAACGCTGCCGGATGATGTAAGGACGGTGGACTGAGACAGACGCACCGCGAAACTCAAAGCAGGGGTTTTCCCCATCAGCATAAACCGCTTGACATGTACGGTATAACCGTACATACTGGGAAAAGTAGTAGTGCCGCTTCTCTCTCCAGCCGCTCTTGGCTCGATGCCAAGGGTGCAACCGCAAGCCAGTGCAAGATGGAGAGAGGAAGCCATGAACAAGGACAACATGCAACTTGTTCGCTTTCGCCACAAAGGGCTAAGGCAGCTCTGGGAGGACGGAAGCGCCAAGGGAGTGCCGTCCGCGATGGTGGACAAGCTGCGCAAGCTTCTGTTTGCCCTCGGGACCGCCGAGACATTGGATCAGCTACGCCGGTTTCCCGGCTGGAAGTTGCACCCTCTTAAAGGCGACCTGAAAGGATCATGGAGCCTAACTGTTACTGGGAACTGGCGGTTGATTTTCCGTTATGAGGAGCAGACCAACACTGCCAGCGACATTGACCTGATCGACTATCACTAGGAGAGGCCGAAATGCCCATGAAGAACCCGCCTCATCCGGGCGACCTGATACGAACCGAAGTTGTTGAAGCTCTCGGCCTCACTGTGTCGAAGGCGGCGGAGATTTTGCAGGTGCGCCGCGCTACGCTCTCCGATCTGTTGCACGGCAAGGCGGCGCTGACGCCGGA
>JADGNQ010000366.1 GCA_017883385.1 Candidatus Sulfotelmatobacter sp. | reverse complement strand
ATTGGGAATTCACGTCCGTGCGTTGATCATGCTGGCAGCACCAGAAGCGTCTTTCGACCACGAGGGAATGAGTCCCCAGCGCATCAACGACAATTGGCGGACGGGTTCCCTCGGATGCTGGCGAATCACGGGCACGGGCTGGGTCGGCGCGATGTTCCAACGGGGGCTCCAGTCTTCCTCACCCGACACGCTGTCGAAGTGCTCCTCAATGATCTGCTTTCGCCGGGATAGTCGGTAGCGACCGCACATGAAGGAGATTATGGCAGATCGGATTGCCCTACAAAACAAAACGTCCCAGACTCGATTTGAGTCGTGGGACATATGTCGATCAGCCCTCCCCGAAAGCTGTTCACGACCACCTTACGTTCTGACCTGCATCGGCGCAATTGCCCGTCGATAGCACCAAATGACCGGGACGGGCCGCAGTTGGTGCTGCCGGGATTCTTCGCCTAACAGGACCCTACCCTCATAAAGCTTCTTCAATGTTCACTCCGTTTCCGGGCTGCAAATCATCGTACCGTAAGCCTAAACTAAAGTGGATGGGTCGCTTCGCGTCAACGGTTGAATTCTACGCTCGCTATCGGGAGCCCTATCCGCCAGAGTTTTTCCAAAAAGTCGCGGAGCAGATCGGACTGCGTGGCGACGAGACCTTGCTCGACGTTGGCTGCGGACCCGGCATGCTCGCCATTGGCTTCGCACCTTTTGTCGAAAGCTGCACAGGTCTCGACCCCGAACCCCTAATGCTCGCGGCAGCGAAGGGTGCGGCGGCGCAAGGAGGGGTTGCACTCTCCCTGATCGAGGGTCGCATTGAGGAATTCCCAACCACTCAAACCTACGATGTCATCACTATTGGTCGCGCCCATCATTGGCTGGACCGCACGCCGACGTTGAAGGTACTGGAGCGGATTCTCGCCCCCGGCTCCGGTCGCATCCTGCTCTGCCGAGCCTCCGCTGTTGAGACGCCGGAAACCCCTTGGGTAAAACCCTATCGCAAGGTGCGGAGTGCTTGGGCGTCGGGACGACCGGAAGAGAAACAGTATCGGGTTGTTCCGAGCGAATGGTTTCTGGACTCGTGCTTCAGCGAAACGGGGAGACATCGGTTAACCAACTTCGTCAAGTCACCGTTGCTGACTTAATCGGGCGTGCGCTCTCTAGGTCCAATACGTCGCCGGAAGTCGTTGCTGGAGGGCAGGAGAAATTTGAGGCACAGATAGCCGCCGCGCTTGAACCATTTGTTCGAGATGGAGTTTTGGTGGAGCAGATCGTTGCCAGAGCTTCGATCTTCGCTCTATGACTCTAGTCCATCTAGCGCCGAGGGCATCTCGCTAAGCCTGTCCGACGATGCCATCCTCTTGCTGCCGCCGTCCCGCAACAGAAGTGAGTCAACCGCTCTCCTCCCCTAAAACAGATTGCACAACTTCGCTTGCGTGATAGCACAACTTCGCTTGCGCGGAACCTCCCGAGTACTTCTTCCAACAGAACCAGCCTCGTTCGCTCCGTCAAGAAGTCGTCGTTCGTGCTGAGCGCGGGATTTTGATTTTCCTATACTTCAAGACGAACTACACGTATTTCAGCGATCACTCGCTGAACACGCAGTCCGATCCGAACAGCAACACCACAATCTACACATATTATTCCGACGGTCGCCTGCAGAGTGTGCTGGCGCCTTCCGTTACGGGCGCGAATGGCAGTCCAACACAATACCTCACGCAGTATGCATACAATGTGGCGACGAACACGACCACTACGACAGTTCTTGAAATGCCTTCTCGCGACTCGCGCTCCAATACCTCGCCAACAATCTCCTTGATTTTTGCCCACCTTCTCCGGTGGCTACATAAGTTCTTCGCCGCATCTCTCGAACCCTGTTCTTTCGAACTAATTTGGCTTGGAGAAATTGGCGGCGACATGCTCCTGTGCCTTGATGACGAGTGCCTCAAAACGCGCCTGCCCCCGCAAGAATTTCCAGCCCGCACCTTCCTTCAACTCCGCAGCCGCCTCGGCATCCACTCCGTGATCGACCGCGTCCCTCAACAGCGACATCGCTTCCTCATTTCTTTTGGTAAGCGCCAAATTACGGGCCAAGGTGTATACCGAATCAACAGTGTCTGGATGCCCCGGTCCAAGAACGCGCCTCTGGATATCAACAGCTTCTCGAAGAAACGGTATTGCGTCCGCATACCGATGTTCTGAGGAAAGAACGTCGGCAATGTTGTAAAGGGAAAGGGCGGTGTTTGGGTGGTCTGGGCCGAGAACGCGACGACATTGCGCGAGTACTTCCCGCTGCAACTTTTCCGACTCCGGGTAACGTTGCTCAGCTTCGAGCACGGTAGCCAGATTCAGAGCCGTGGCGACCACCGATGGATGATCCGGGCCCAAGACGCGTCGTTTCTGTTCGAGCGTCTGGCGGTACAGTGGTTCTGCCTGGTCGTAGAGTTCCTGCTCCACAAGCGCAGACGCCAAGTCATCCATAATGACAAGTGTCCTGGGATCGTCAGGACCAAAGACTCGCCGGCAACTTTGCAGATTCGCCCGTAGTAGATCCGACGCCTGAGCAAAATGACGCTGTTGCAGGAGCACCAGGGCCATGCGCCGTTGCGAATCGAGAACCTCAGGGTTGTCCGTCCCTAGCAAGCGTTGCTGCGTCTCCACCACCTGCCGGCACAGAGATTCTGCCTCATCATAGCGGCCGGCCAGTCCAAGAGTGCGACACAGATCGGACTCGGTCGCGAGCGTAGTCGGATGATTTGGGCCAAGGCTGCGATTTTCGGATTCCATTAGCTCCCGCTCCATCCTTTCGGCTTCTGCGTATCGGTTTTCTTCCGAAATAATCCATGCCAAACGACGAGCGGCGTCCAGCGTCATGGGGTGTTCGCGCCCGAGGACTTTCTGGCGGATTTCTACGGTTTGTTGTACGAGTCGCTCAGATCGGTCGAGGAGGCCCAGATTTTCGTACACGGTCCCCATCACCTGCAACATCTGTGCCTTTAGCTCCGGATCTCCGGCGAGTCCGGTATCGATCTCCTTGGCTGACTTGTCGAGGATTTCTCTTGCTGTAATGCTGTTGCCGCGGGCTTCGCTCGGGTCCGACACCTTGAACATGTTCGTGATGAACTCGGTGATGCGGTCGGCTCGATCGCGTTCCCGTGTGATGCGCCGCAACTGGATCGCCTGCATCACTGCAAACGCGATGAGCACCACGGCTGCTCCCGAAGCCACCGCCACCGCCACGCGGTTCCGGCGCGCGTACTTTCGCAGGCGATAACCAGCGCTCGCGGGGCGCGCTTCCACAGGACGGTTCTGCAAATAGTTTTCGACGTCGGCAGCCAGCGCGTACGGTGTGCCGTACCTCCTTTCCCGCTCTTTCTCCAGCGCTTTCAGCGCGATCCAGTCCAGATCCCCACGCAGCAAGCTGACCAGTTGTTCCGGCTCTGTTCCGCGGGCC
>JADGNQ010000365.1 GCA_017883385.1 Candidatus Sulfotelmatobacter sp. | reverse complement strand
ACGCCTGTTTGCAACAGTTGAGAATTTTCTGCCTCTGCGGGCGAATCGAGTGTCACGCTACTTCCGGAGCTTCGTACTCCGCCTTGGCCTCCTTGGATGGGGATGTCGGTGTCCGCGCTTTTCCAGAGGATGGGAAAAGCTCAGATGACCTTCGCTACTGCGGCAGCCCCACCTTTCGTACCAGCTCAGCAAAGCGAGGGTCGGAACGCAGAGGGTCGAGTAAGAAGTCAGTCTTCAACCCCTCCATCGACGAGTCTCGCTCCTGACAGGCGGTGTTGAGCCACCGGAAAGCCTGGTCTTTGTCTCCTAAGTCCGCATAGAGCTGGGCAATCGCGTATGCGGACGAGTAGCCAGTCTTGCGTTGTGCTTGCCGGACTTCAATGCCCTTATTCAGAGCGCCCTTCCAGCCCGCGGAGCTAAATCCCTGCTTCAGCGCAGACGCGAAATCAGATTCTCTTGGGTCGCCGGTCAGCTGGCCAAAGGCCTTCCATTCTTCAATGACCTGTGGGTACATGCGTTTCCCCCAATACGCTTGGGCCAAATAAGAGCGCACCACAGCGAAGGTCGGAATCTCATTTGCCACTTTCTTACAGACGGCAATGGCTTCGTCGAACCGTCGCGCCTTGATGTGAATGAGTCCGGCCCACGCGCTGATGACCGCTGACATCGGATCAAGCTGGTGGGCGCGATTGATCTCAGCAACGGCTTCCTGTTCCCTGCCACCGAGCATGGCAAGGTCGAACGCGTACAACCAGTGCGCCCCGGCATCGCTGGGGTCGAGTTCCAAAGCCTTCTTGTACTCAGCCTCGCCTCCGGCAAAATCCCAGTCGTACTCCATATAGTTGCTGCCCAGAACAGCATGGGGATAGGCCAAGGTCGCGTCCAACTCCAGCGCCTTGCGGGCGGCAGCATTGGATTTTGGATAGTTTTCGCTGGGACTGCCACCAGCAAAGCCAGTCAGTGCGCCATAGCCATCGGCCAGACCCACATATGCCAAAGCGTAGCCGGGGTCTTTCGAGATGGCTTGATTGAAATAGGAAATTGCGGTTGTGAAGTCCGCAGAGGTTTGCTTGTTCCAGTAGTAACGCCCCTTTAAATACAAGTCGTAGGCTTCTGGATTTTGCGTGCCTTGTTTGGTGACCTGCTGCTTTTCTGAAGTGCTCAGCTTGGCGCGCAATTTTTCTGCGATGTCGCCCGCAATCTGCTGTTGCAACGAGATGATTTCTGCGCTCTTGCCGCTGTAGTGCTGCCCCCAGATTTCGGTGTTGTCGCGAACATCGGTAAGCTCGGCGCTCACTTCGATGCCGCCCCCTCGCGGCACCACCCGTCCGCTTACCAGCGCCGACACGCCCAAATCGTTGCCGACTTTTTGCGCATCCACATCCTTCCCTTTGTAGCGGAAAACCGAGTTGCGCGATTTCACCTTCAGCTGGGGCACATGGGCGAGATTGTCGATCAATGATTCAGTGATGCCATCGCTGAGATAGTCGGTATTGGCATCTCCACTGCCGTTGGCGAAAGGAAGCACGGCGATGGAGTCAATTTGCCTCGCTCTTCCGGACCGCACGTACCAGGCGCCGGCCGACGCCAGTGCGATGGCGGCGATGGAGGCCGCCAGAACGACCCAGAGTTTGCGGCGCTTGAACGTCTTGTTTGGCGATGGTATAGCGATTTTGCTGGACTCGGTATCGCGCTTCAGCCGTTGCAAATCTGTCCGCATTTCCGCCGCGCTCTGGTAGCGCAGGTTTCGGTCTTTCTCCAGCGCCTTGTTGATGATGTCTTCCAGTTTGGGCGGCAGGTCGGGATTCAGCCGTACCGCTGATGTTGGCGTCCCATCCAGAATGGCTTTGAAGATGACCGCAGAACTTTCGCCACGGAAGGGCAACGCGCCGGGCGCCATCTCATAAAGCGCAGCACCAAACGAGAACAGATCAGTACGGGCATCCAACTCCTTCGCACGCGCCTGCTCGGGTGACATGTAGGCGACGGTGCCGAGCGTAGAGCCGGGACTGGTGAGGTGCTGTTCCTCAATGGTGCGCGTCCGTGTGTTGGCAGATGCAATCTGGCTCGAAGTACTGCCGGCAGTCGCGACCTTCGCCAAACCGAAATCAAGAATCTTGGCGTGCCCGCGCTCGGTGACAAAAATGTTGGCAGGCTTGATGTCACGATGGACGATTCCCTTCGAGTGGGCAGCATCCAGAGCATCAGCAATTTCCATGGCCAACGAAAGAATCTGTCCGGTTTCCATCGGACGCCCAGCGATCCGGTGCTTCAGCGTCACGCCATCGAGGTACTCCATGGCGATGAACGCTTTGCCATTCACCTCGCCGATGTCGTGAATCGTGCAGATATTCG
Source organism: Candidatus Sulfotelmatobacter sp. (assembly GCA_017883385.1). Taxonomy (GTDB): domain Bacteria; phylum Acidobacteriota; class Terriglobia; order Terriglobales; family Acidobacteriaceae; genus Sulfotelmatobacter. The sequence goes on along the minus strand of JADGNQ010000365.1, from coordinate 1,091 downwards.
GATGGTTCAGCGCCGATGCAGCTTTGGCCTCACGCCGAAATCTCTCCAAAGCTTGGCGATCTTGGGCTACGTCTTCGGGTAGGAACTTGAGAGCGACGAAGCGGTCGAGGCGCGTGTCTTCGGCCTTATAGACGACGCCCATCCCGCCGCCGCCCAGCTTCTCGACGATGCGGTAGTGCGAGATGGTGTGACCGATCATGCGCAAGGATGCTATGACGGAAGCATGGACAAGTCAATGAAAGCCAGCCAGTTGCCGGTAACCAAGAGTGGTTGGCGTAACATCGCCTCTCTAACAATGTCGGCAGTGTCAAGTCCTTTTTGAGCGTACCTATCCACGCACTCGAAGAAGAGCGCCATTTCGCTCTCGTTGAAGGTGTGCCAGGTCCAACCAAAACCCGCTCGCAATCAGTATTCAGGTCTGGACCTCAGTCCGACCCATGCATCTCTTCGGTCGAACCTCGACCATGATTCTTAGTTCGAACTCCTCCGTGAGGAGGAGCGGGACGCCCCAGTCAATTACTCGGTGTTTTACTGCACACCACGGCGATGTTCGGGCTGTCCCGCGTGCGGACCGAATTTTGTCACCTGCTCGTAATCCCATTCCTTGCGCATCATCCAGTACAGCTGAATCGCTAGCTTGCGGGCCATCGCTACCTTGGCAATCTTCCGCCCGCGTCGCATCGCCAAGTGAAAATACTTACTCCGCCATTCCGGAAGGCTGCGTACCGTCACTTGCGCCGCTTCCACCAGCAGGAAACGCAGCAGCGTGTTGCCTTGCTTGCTGATATGTCCCAGCCGTCGCCGATCCCCGCTCGAATCCTCCGACGGCACCAGTCCCAGATAGCTCGCGATCTGCTTGCCACACTGAAACCGGTCCGCTCGCCCGATGATCAGCACGAAAGCCAGCGCCGTCAGCGAACCGACTCCGGGATGCGTCCGCAATCGTCGTGCCGCGGGACATTTCTCCGCTTCCTGCTCGATCGTTTGCGTCAGTTCCGCGATCGTCGGACTCAGCCGGTCCAGCAACTCCAGCAGATCGCGCCTCCGCCGGCTCGCCCACGGGGCTAACGGGAACGCCTCCAGTTGCTCTC
>JADGNQ010000364.1 GCA_017883385.1 Candidatus Sulfotelmatobacter sp. | reverse complement strand
AAGAATGAGCCTGAAGGAAGCCTGAGGGTATGGCTGAGGAAAGCTCCTTTCTTGATTTGTATTGAACGAGTCTAGCAGTCGTCGGGGCGGTGGAAATGTCCTATAGAAGGGGATGTCAAGAGATATTTTTCTCCCTCCGCCGGACGCGGTAGAACTTCTCTCACATCCAGCCCCCCTCGCGGGTTGCCACTTCGTCTGGATCGCTTTTTCGCGGCGGAGCGCCAGGTCGAGTTGCCTCCATTCCGACGGTTTCATGACACGATTCGTTGTCGACGCCATTCGGCTCCTGGAACTTGCAAGCAGAGCGGGTAGGCAATGCGCCAACCATGGTCCTATCTGAGACTCGAGGCCTATAGCTTTCTTGGGTTATCCGGAAGGGCATAGGGTGGGAACTGAGACTGAGTGCCGAGGCACAGGCCTACTTTCCCCCTGGATACTCTCTTCCGAACCCGAGCGTCGCAAGAACCGACTGGCCAACATTGGGCATGAAACCCTTTGGGGGCTTGGGCTTCCGCAGACGCTCAAGCTGCCTGCTGTTTTAGATATTTCGCGTCGAAATGCTCTCCTCTCTTCCAGACTCGCAAGCTGATGGCTGCGATCTTACGGGCCAAGGTCAGACGAGCCATCTCTGGCTTCATTCCTTTAGCCAACAGACCGTCATAGAAATCATGAAACGGACCGGGATTACTACTGGCCCAGGCAGCCGTGCCTTTGAACACGTTTTTCAGATCATGATTGTGGTTGCGGTTAAGGCCACGAAGCTGAACTGGTTTCTTGCTGCGTTGCAGCTGTCCTTCCACGTAGCGGTATTGCGCACTGTCGTGGGTCTCGAGCCCAAGACCGCTGTAGGTCCACAGTTGTCGCTTGGTTCGGAAACGAAGAGGAGTCTGGATCAACGCGGCCATGAGAGCAGCTCGAATCGGACCGACCGAAGGAATCTCACGCAGCAACTTCGCCGCGCTATGTTTGCGGCTCTCTTGCACCAGATCTCGCCGTATCGCTCGATGCAGAGCTCGCAGGGCATCGAGTTCCTGGTAGAAAAACTCGGCCCGACGGCGCACCCCAACTTCCTTAATCTTGTCCAACCATTCCGCACGCTGGCGCGGAGCATAAACCGACGTGCCGGCACAAGCAATGGCCCAGCTGCGATAGAGCGCCTTGAGTCGATTCATAACCCGGGTGAGATCTTTGCTGATCGTCAGATAACTGCGCGCCAGCTCCTTCAGGGTTCGTATGCCATTTTCTCCATGGTAGACCGGCCGGAGAAGTCCGCCGCGCAGCAGATCGGCCAGTTTTCGCGCATCGACCTTGTCACTCTTGCTGCCCTCTTTCAGTAACGCATTTACCCGTGGGTTGCACACCACGACTTTGCTCACGTGCGGTTTCACCAGATCGTAGAGCCAGGCGGCCCAAGTCCCTTCTTCGAAGGTGACATGCAGGTCGCCACGCAGTCCTTGCAAAAACTGCACAACGGTGATGGCTTTGGTTTCAATGATGCACTCCATCACCAGCTTCCCTGTACCGTTCATCACCGCGATCGAAATTGATTCCTTGTGAACATCCATGCCGATATACTTGATGCTATCCATTGTGGGTGCTCCTTTCGGTAAGGTTCTTACTGACACTCAGAATCTACCGCAAAGGGGCGCCCTTCTATAATGCGTGGGAATCGCGAAGCGATTACCAAGGTGGGTGCGAAACCCGCAGGGTTTTGCATGCACCGTCATTTCCACGGTCCTTCCGTAGGCTGCCGCAACTGCTCAAAGAGTTTGCCTTTAGCTTGCTGCATGCGCTGGGCGGCTTCGGTATCGCTCACTGCGGCGGCGACTCGTTGTAAAGCGGCGGTCGTGAGTCCTGCGCGCAAGTACTGTGCGGGGTGGGGCAGAGCCAGCAGGGTCTCCAAGGGCGTCTGATAGCGTCGGTAGTGGCGTTGTTGACGGCCTTTCTCGTCGACTTCGATATCGGCTTGGGCGCAGGGGCGATGGTAGTTGAGATAGGGATTCAAGTGCGCGCTGTAGAACTCTTGGATGCGTTGGGCGTGCTCGGCATGGATGTAGCCGTAGCCCATGTGCTTGCGGATCACCGCGCCATTCTTGGTTTCCACCAGCCCGTTATCGTTGCTGTGCCGGGGCCGGCTTTTGGTCTGCTCGATGAGCAGCTTGTTGAGCAGGCGGGCCACGGTCTGGTTGATGAACTCGCTGCCGTTATCGGAGTGAAAGCCGCGGATGAGAAAGGGAAACTGGTGCAGCAGGGCGGCCAGCACCGGCTCCAGCCAAGCTTCGCTGAGGTGGGCGGTGGCGCTCACGATCTCCCACTGCGTGACCTGATCGACGGCGTTGATGTGGTAGACGCCTTTAGCTCCCGGTCGATCGCCCTGGTGCACGGTATCGACGCGCACATAGCCGGGCTGGCCTTGCGGATCGGGTCGCCGGCGCTCGCCGATGCTTACCGCCGTGGGCCTGGTTTTGCTGTAGTGTAGGCGACGTTCCCGGTAGTGTTGCTGTTGCCGCAAGTTGTACAGGTGGGCCACGGAGATGGCGGCTAGCCGCTCGTATTCCGGCTTGCCGTAGTGCTGAAACTCGCGCTCGAGAATGCGCCGCGTGGCCGGTCCGCTCAAGCTTTCGTGGGCCGCATCGACGGTGGCCAGCAGTTCGATATCGGCGCGGGTATAGCGTTGCGGGAAGCGATGTCGCCGGTAGGTCGAGGCCTGCACCTCTCCGCAGGCCCGATAGCGGGCGATCAGCCGCGTCACCTGGGCCCGGCTCAGGCCGGTCATCTTCCCCAGGTAGCGCCGCACCAAGCCACGGGCTTGGCGGCCTTGTTTGGGATAGTGCTGTTGGCGCAGAACCTGCTCCACCCAGCCGTAAGTCTGCTTGCGATTTTCCGCTTCGAACCGGATCTCTTCGCTGGCGTTTAGAAAAGCCTCGATCTGCTCCAGGCTCAGTTTCTCTGCATCGTGCACGCTGGTTGTCAATCCTCAGCATGCCACCCACTCCAGGCTCATCTTGTATTGGAAGAGACTCCGCCTTTCCCAATGAATCAATACTCGATATACTCGACGAATGGCTGATCCCGATTTGAAGGAAGACCACCCGTTTAGCCATTACACGGTGAAGCACCGCGTGATAGCGTGGCAGGTCACCCGCGTCGAGCGCCTGGAGCGCCGCCGAGGCCGCTGGCGCGATGCCGTCGAAGATTCCAAGTAGTGCGTCACTGTGATAGTCGTCGTCGCCGAGTATGAGCTCGGCGTAATTGAAGTCGTCGCCGGTGTACATGCGCACGCCTGCAGGCAGGCGCCGCCGCATGTCCACTTCCCGCTGCGCGTCGAGGAGCGAGATCTTGATGCCATCCACCTTGAGCGGATGCTCGGCGATGATCTCGAGACAGACGTCCATCGCGGCGTCGAGATCGTCCGTGCCCCAATAGCCTTTGAGCGCGGGGTCGAACA
>JADGNQ010000363.1 GCA_017883385.1 Candidatus Sulfotelmatobacter sp. | reverse complement strand
AACTCGCGCAAGGCTCACGCCGCAGGATGGCAACTGGCCACGCATGCCAACGGTGATCTGGCAATTGACATGGTGCTCGGAGTTTATGAACAGGTGCTGCGCGAGATACCGAAGCCCGATCCGCGGTTCCGGATCGAGCACTGCACGCTGCTCAACGACTCCCTGTTGCAACGCATGCGCGCCCTGCAGGCGATCCCTGTACCTTTCTCGGGATACGTCTACTTCCATGGCGACGTCATGCACTTCTACGGCGAGTCGCGCACGCAACATATGTTCCCCATGCGCGATTTTCTCTCCTATGGGTTGCAGCCACCGGATTCTTCCGACTACACGGCCAGTCCCTCAGACCCGATGATGTGGCTGCGCTCGCAGGTGACACGTACCGACATGAAAGGAAACGTCTGGGGTGCGAACCAGAAGATCAGCATGGAAGAGGCAATCCGCTGCGGTACGATCAACGGCGCCCATTCCACTTTTGAAGAGAAGAAGAAGGGTTCGATTGAACCCGGGAAACTGGCAGACCTCGTGGTGCTCGCGGAGGATCCATTCAAAGCGGACCCCCTGAACTTGCAAAAGATCGCCGTCGAGCGCACGATGGTCGGCGGCCAGTGGGTATACGAGTCCTAACGTTTGACGATCGCGCCGCGAATTCCGTTACGAGCCCGAAAACAGCGACCGGCAAGCTGCAGCGTTACAAGCTGCGCTAGATCCCGTCTCAAGCTTCTCCGTGAAGCCCTACCCCTGCTTTGGGTAGATCGAAGCTGGGTAGATCAAGGTATGCGGGCGGAAGTTTGGGAACGATCTTCGTTTTGCGAGGAGCAGACTTGCTCTCGATCTGGCGAAGGACTGCTTCCACAGCAGATCCGCCAAGCTCCGAAAGCCAGGCACCAATCTCGTCTGTGAAAGGTTCCCGAACCGTCAGGTATCCGAGATCGATCGAGACAACGGGCAATTCCACGTCCCGAGGCAGGCTCGTGCCGACTGCCAACACGCCTTCAACGCCTCGTTGCTGAAGCTCGACGGAAATGCTGTTCCATTCGGAAGCGCAGTCGAAAGCTCCCAGAATAAGCAGATATCCCCTTTGACGCAGCCGCCGTTCCATGCCGGCCACCACGCGGGCAACGGGCGCACGACCAAAATCAGCGCTGATGGCCGCAACCATGTGGGTTCGCTTCGTACGCAGAGATCGGGCCGAGAAATTCGGACGATAGTTGAGCTCGGCGGCAGCTCGGAACACCCGGTCTTTTGTCCGTTGTGGAATTGCCCAGGACGCGGGCGTATTGTTCAGCACGGCGGAAACCGAGCAAGGGGCAAGTCCCACTCGTTCGGCAACAGTGCGCAGGGTCACAGCTTTCTTCTTGTCCGACAAATTCTCCCCCTCGATCTTCTTCGTTCAGATGTTTGCGATCGATCTTAGTTCTGGATAGGACAACGAGGTCACTGAGCAGCCGGAAGTCCCATTCGTGGGGATAAAACCAAACTGTCGCGCTTGGATCGCCTCCTGCGACTCTGCAGAAAGATTGATGTCCATGGTGAGGCAAGTCGACCGGGGAGTCCAATTCAAAAAATCTATTGTCAAGATCAGCGTGCGAGTTGAGCGACTTGGCATGCTGCGCGGTAATGGTCACCCGCTGTACACTACCTCCTATGCTTGCGGTGATTCTCACCCGGCGCTACGCAGAATGACCAGCGCGTGCCGCCGCGGGTTGCGTGGCAGGATCTGGCGCCGCAGTGGAATACTGCTTCTGTTGGGCTGCGATGCGGGTTCGCTTTCATTTGTATGGCAGCACGCCCGGGCCGCGCAGGGGCCGAGATCACCCATATCCTTCCAGTTCCAGCCGATCTCTTTCTCCCTCGATGGCTGCGAAACTCCGGCGCGTCATGCCCCGGAGACGATGGCCGGAGGAGTCGCGGTTTTTGACTACAACAACGATGGCAAATTGGACATCCTCTTCACCAATGGCGCCGACATCTCGAACCTGAAGAAGACTTCGCCAAAATACTGGAACAGGCTGTTCCGCAACAACGGCGACGGAACGTTTACCGACGTTACGGAAAAGGCCGGACTGGCGGGGACTGGCTACGATACCGGCGTTGCCATCGGAGATTTCGACAATGATGGATACGAGGACATCTTTGTCGCGGGGGTGTACCGGAATGCGCTCTATCACAATAACGGCGATGGCACCTTTACGGACGTCACCGAAAAAGCCGGGCTGAACCATCCGGACAAACAATACGGGCCACTCTGGTCCGTCGGAGCGGCGTGGGTAGACGTAAACAACGACGGGCTTCTGGACCTGTTCGTCGTGAACTACCTGAAGTGGGATGGTTCGCACGAACCTGACTGCAAGATCAATGGGAAGCCGGAGTATTGCCATCCGAAGTTCTATCAGGAACTGCCCAATCAACTTTTTCTGAACAAAGGGGACGGCACCTTCACTGACATTTCCGAACGGGCCGGAATTCGGGCACACGTGGGAAAAGGGATGGGAGTCGGCGTCGCAGATTACGATGGTGATGGCTTGCCAGATATTTTCGTAGCCAACGATAAGTTGTTCAATTCCCTTTTCCACAACAAGGGAAATTCACGGTTCGAGGAAGTGGCGCTGGGAGCGGGTGTCGCTCTGCCAGAGCATGGCAACCTTATTTCCGGTATGGGCGCGGATTTTCAGGATTTGAATAACGATGGCTTCCCCGACGTTATCCTCACCGCGCTGCACAACGAGACTTTCCCCATTTATCAGAACACCGGCAAAGGCGGTTTCACGGAAGTTACCGCAAAGAGTGGAATGACCAGAATGAGCAACCCGATGTCGGGATACGGCGTGAACGTCGCGGACTTTGACAACGATGGCTGGAAGGATATCTTTGTGTCGCGCGGCGACGTGCAGTCGCCTAACATGGCTGCGCGGGCGCCGATTGATCAGCCCAACACAATCTTCCACAACGAACACAATGGACACTGGGTCGGCCTAACCGAGGACGCCGGGTTTCCAGCCCAACCCCCGCGGCGTCATCGTGGCTCGGCGTTTGGCGATTTCAATCAGGACGGCAAGTTAGACCTTGTCGTCACCGCTTTGAGCGCGCCTGCAGAGCTTTGGATTAATGACAGCCCCGGGGGCAATCATTGGTTAGAACTCAAACTGGTCGGCACAAAGAGCAACCGGGATGGAATCGGCGCCCGCATCCGGCTGGTGTCTGACGGTCAGAGCCAATTCTGGAATGTATCCACCGCATCGGGGTACGCTTCCTCCAGCGCAGGCCCTGCACATTTTGGGCTCGGCACCGTAAAGATTGCTGATGAGATTGAGATTCGCTGGCCATCGGGAACTGTTCAGAAACTCGAGAACGTGGGAGCAGATCGAATTCTGCGTGTGCAGGAATCGCGTTAGCGCTCACTTGTGGGCATTCTTCTCACGAGCCTCCTCGTCCATTTCAAAATACTGACGCTCAGGCTTTTG
>JADGNQ010000362.1 GCA_017883385.1 Candidatus Sulfotelmatobacter sp. | reverse complement strand
TCCCTTGCCCCTCGCGCTCCCCCATCCCGGCTCAAACCGGAGAGGGAGTAACTGAAACTTGTCGTATTCTTACGTGAACGAAAATTGGGGGCAGGTCAGACGCTGCATGCATGAAGTCCCGTATGGGATTCCAAGAATGCGAGTGTCCAGCGTGTTGATTAGCAAGATATTTGCGACACACGTATGCTGGTGTGAATGCGCATGTGGCAGACAATTCGCGCCTCTTCCCTCTCCCGTCATGTCCACGAGGAAGCGTATGCAGCTCTCGTGCTTTCAGGCGGGTACGAAGAGGCGGGAGATCACGGACGTTTCAAAGTGAAAGAGGGCGACGTTGTCTTCCATGAGCAATTTGAAGCGCACCTGGACCGTTTCTTCGAAACGGGCGCGGTGGTGCTCAATCTTCGCCTGCCTGTCGGCTTTTCCTATGTGCCAGGAATTGCGAGGGTGGTCGATCCCGATTTAGTTGTGCGCGTGGCGGAGAAAAGCCGCACCGATGCCGTAGACCTGCTTTTCTCCGTTGCTCTGAGTAAGATGCCGCAGCCTGCCGACTGGCCGGACGAGTTGGCTGCGGCTCTGACCCGGAATCCATCTCTTAAACTGTCCCAATGGGGAGAAAGGAATGGAATTGCCCCGTGGGCTGTATCGCGGGGTTTTGCTTTGGTGTTTGCTGTTTCACCCGAGGCATTTCGTGCGCGCATTCGCGCTCGCCATGCATTGAGGTCTATTCGGGATACTCAGGCGCCACTCGCAAGCATTGCGGCCAAGCTTGGCTTCGCCGACCAGTCGCACATGACCCGCAGCGTCAAACAACTCACGGGAATTGGGCCGCAGGCGTGGCGATCCGCTGCAAATGGATTCAAGACAACGAGAAACCTCGACGTTTAGATTGTGATGATGCGCCATATTCATTGTCTGCTCTGCCTTCTCATAGTGTGTTCTACCAAGATTGCCAATCCGCCTCTCTTGCATGCGGAAACGCGTTCCCTTCACACTGGCACTGACTGGCAACTTAAGCCTTCTCTCAAATACGACACCCTCTGCCTGTTGAACGCAATGAGTGGTGACCCGTACTATCTGCACTACTATCAAGCCGAGTACGAACACTTTCATTCTCTCTTCACGCCTGAGGAGCAGGCCGCCTTCGCCAAGTTGAAGCATCTCATCAAGGATGAGGGGCATGGAATCGTCTCCGCTACGCTGACCCTTTACTATTCCGTGGTCGATGACGAAACCCTGCCCGAGATGATCCGCACGGCACACGATAGCGCAGTGATGGAAGCAGGCCTTAAGAAGACCTCCTACTGGAGCGCAGATTCCTGGCAGAACTATGAGGCGGCAAGACCGGCTTTGGAGTTGGCGCTTAGGGCCTTAGATCGGGTCGGGTTTACGGCATATTGGGAGGCAAATGCCAGGCCGAAGATCAAGAAGCGCATAGCGGAGTTCTCCTCCGAACTCCCGAAGTACAACATCATTCCTGTAATTGAGAGCTACCTTGGCTTTCCCCTTCCATCGCAAACAATCACTGTATACCTGCTGGCCTATTCAGAGCCTCACGGAATCCGCATCACTGGCCTGCGTTTCCTGACCCATGTGTCCTATCCGTTCAGTATCGTCCTCCATAATGCAATTCACGAACCCATGCACCCGCCTTATAACGCGGAAGATCCCAGTATCCACGAAGCCATTGACCTGCTAGGTCGCGACCCGCTCGTGATGGATAAGGTTCAGCACCATGACCCATCCTTCGGGTACAACACTGCAGCTGGCTATATCGAGGAAGACTCCGTGCAAGCGCTGGAGCAACTCGTCAGCGAGAAGTTCGGGGTCGCCCGCGATGCCTGCCTATATTGGCAGAAGCAGGATGGTGGCATGCATGTCCTCGCCGTCGCAATGTATGTGGGCTACAAGCAGGCGTTCTCCCTAACCCCCGAGTCTTATTCGCGGTGGTTTACACGCGCTGTCCAAGACGAGCAGCTCCGCGGAAGCAACCTGCAGAAGACTCTTCAGTCCTTTTCTTCTCCAAACGATTGCCATTAAACCTATGTGTCCGTTTTGTATGGGGAGCGCGGCGTTGATGGTCGCTACCTTGGTGCCGACGGGTGTGCTGACCGGGCTCATCGTGAAGGTACTTCATTCTAAGAAAAATGCGAGGGCGTTGCGCATTGAAGAAAGCAACTCAAAAGGAGAAGTAACTTGGCTATGACATCCAACATGGTACAGAACGGGATAGCTGTTCCGAAGATCGTTTCGGAAGACTTGTGGCTATCCGAGCGAAAGGAGCTTCTGGCTCACGAAAAAGACCTCACCAAGCTTTGCGACCGCGTCAACGCCGAACGGCGTCGGCTTCCCATGGTGAAAATCGAAAAGGACTACGTCTTCGATGGCCCGAATGGAAAACAGAATCTCAAAACCCTCTTTGATGGCCGCCGCCAGCTCATCGTCTACCACTTCATGTTCGACCCGACGTGGGACAAGGGTTGCCCAGGCTGCACGGGTTGGGTGGATTCCCTGGGCGATTTGTCGCTGCTGGAGAAAAAAGACACGACATTCGTGGTCATCTCCCGTGCACCGCTTGCTAAGCTTGAGGCCTACAAAGCCGAAAAGGGTTGGAGCATTCCGTGGTTTTCCTCGTTTGGCAGCGATTTCAATGACGACTTTCACGTGACGCTTGACGAGAAGATTTTGCCTCCCGAAGCAAACTTTCGGAACAAGGCCGAGACGGAGGCAAAGAAGGGCCACACCGTTAAGATGGACGGGGAGCAGTCCGGTCTGGGCGTTTTCTTCCAGCTCGACCCCGACGTTTTCCACACTTATTCGGTCTATGCGCGCGGCCTCGAATCACTGTCGAATGCGTATCGCCTCATCGACCAGACACCCTATGGGCGTCAGCAGGACTTCGAGGACTCGCCCCCCGGATGGCCTCAGAAGCCAAAGTATGCGTAGGAACTGCACCTCTCGTTAGCGGGGAAAGAGGCTGAAGCCCGAAGTCTTGGTGTCGTGGAAGTCTTGTCTGATGGATCTCTGCCGAGGATTGTGTGCGGATCGTCGGCATTCCGGAAGTTACCTTACGGTGAACACCGAACAAGGACAAACGACTGGCGACGATCAGGTGTTGTGCACTAAAGAATGCAACGCAAAAGGAGAAGTAACATGAAGCCAAAGAACACGATCTGCCTCGGTTTCGAAAAGGACGCGCATGCGGCGGCGCGCTTCTACGCGGTCACCTTTCCGGACAGTAAAGTAACCGCCGTTCACGAGGCTCCCAGTGACTATCCGGGCGGCAAGAAGGGCGATGTGCTGGCGGTGGAGTTCACCGTCCTGGGCATTCCCTGTCTCGGTCTCAACGGCGGCCCGTTCAGGCACAACGAAGCCTTTTCCTTCCAGATCGCGACGGAGAATCAGGAAGAGACGGACCGTTACTGGAACGCGATCGTCGGCAATGGCGGCACGGAAAGCCAGTGCGGTTGG
>JADGNQ010000361.1 GCA_017883385.1 Candidatus Sulfotelmatobacter sp. | reverse complement strand
GCCGCATAGGCCATGGCGAACCCAGGATCGAGCTGGATGGCATGTTGGTAAAACGGAATCGCCTCCGCCTCGCCTTTTTCCCGAACCGTTCTGAGGCCCAAGCTGTAGGCTTTCAATGCGTCCAACGATTTCGTCGTGGCATCGAGGGGAAAATCATATTTCTCCAGAGACGAAATGGACTCTCCGACCTTGAGGCGCAACTGAGAGGCGACCCCGTCCAGGGCCCTGAGTACACCCTCCTTATTCACTGCCTCAGCCTGCCCTTTCGCCAAAGTATCTCCGCTGGAGCAGGCGAGCGCCTCCAGACCCACCACATAGTGGCTGCCGAGACTGGCAATCGAGCCCACCACGATGGCCTTGCTGCCCATGCGTACGCAAGCCTCTCGCGCGATATCGCGGGTGAACGGCTCGTTGGGCGAACGGCCCATGCGGCGCAGCGTGTCGTTCACTTTCAGGTCTGACGCCACATTCAGGAACGGAGACTGACCGAGCTCGACCGAAAGCGCCTGCTTCAAAGTGCCGTCAAACACCGCTTCGCCAGTGGTATTCGCGAAATCGGCGAGGACGATGGTGTCCTTCTCGGTCAGCTTGGCGGCCGAAGAACGACGCAGGACAAGCGTCACATAGAATCCGACCACGACCAACAGAATCGCCGCACCCATGGCTGGCCAAAACCAGCGGCGCCGAGGAGGCATCTGCTCGACGACCACACGGGTGCGGCTTGCCACGATGATCTGCTCTGCTGTTCCCTGCGAAATCCGGACTGTTGGATCCGGCTCGCTCAATGCAGGCACCGCGGGCATCGCGGCAGACGGCAAGTCGACCGGAGCCACGAATCGGTATCCGCGGCGGGGAACGGTCTCGATGAAGCGGGGGTTGTCGGCGGAATCGCTCAGCGCCACTCTCAGCTTCTTGATCGCGCTATTCAGTCCGTCGTCGAACTCGACAAAGGTGTCGGCAGACCAAAGCTTCTGCCGGATCTCGTCCCTCGTAACCACCTGACCCGGACGCTCCAGGAGCAGGGCGAGCACTTGGAAAGGCTGGTCCTGGAGCCTGACGCGAAGGCCACCCTTTGTGAGCACGCACTCCCTTAAGTCAGCCTCATAGAGGCCGAAGCGGGCGACTTTTCTTCCTGGCGGAGAAAGGTCCATGGGTGGATGCAAGCCCCGGCTTGGGTGCAGATTCTAGCACGGGCAATCAGAAACAAGCCTAGGCTCCGCGTTTGCAGCGACTTAGCCGATCAGAAGCAGACTAGTGCCAGATCCTTTGACCAATCCTTCAATCGCTGGCAGAGTGTCGCGAAGTCGGCTCCACCGGTAAGCGCAAGACGGAGCACGGCACCACAAATCAAGGAGAAATCACGATGAAACGCGTGCTCATTGCTCAAGCGGGACTCCTGGTCCTGAACCTCTTGCTGGCGCTGCCAGCGGCGGCCTCATGGGGTTCGTTCGTCACCACGGGAACGACCACCATTAGTCCAAACACTTCGTGTGCATCGGCAAGTACAGGGTCAGCGACCTGTGCGGCGACCAGCCTCAACCACACGTTGGTCGTAAACCAGTTTAGCGGTACGAGTTGGTCTGGCTGGGTAAGCCTGGGCGGACCGGTGGTCGACAACCCGAGTTGCACGGCTGACGGCACCGGACTGGTTGTGTGTGCTGTCAGAGGACAAACTGGCGCCGTATTCACGGCCGTCTGGAACGGAACAGCTTGGACCAAGCTTGCCTCAATTGGCGGACACGTGACGTCTGCGCCGAGTTGCGCAGCGCTTACGTCCGGGCACGTCCTGTGCGTTGCCCGTGGAGTAAGCGGCGGCCTCACGTCGTCGGTCTTTGATGGGACTACCTGGAGTTCCTTCGTCAACGTGAGTGCGCCGACGACGGCAGGCCCAGGTTGTGCGAGCGACGGTGCCGGCAACGTCATTTGTGCAACGGTATCGACCACCAGCACGGTGTTGGTCGATCGCTTCAATGGGACGACCTGGGCCAAGGTCATTGATATTGCCGGGCGGGCAACCTCGCCGGTCAACTGTACCCCAATGGAGATCACGGGTGAGGTAGCTTGCTTCGCAAAAGGGACAGACACCGCCTACTGGGGGATCCGCTTTAACGGTGGCAGTTGGACCAGTGGCCAATGGGGCGGTTGGGGAACTCTGGGCGGCTTGGTGGGTCCGGGAGGCAGCTGTGCGGCTTACGGCACGGGAGAGATCATTTGCGGCGTTGTCGGTGTGACCGACAGCGCCCTCTGGGTCAACCAGTTCGCGGGGGCTGGCTGGCTCGGATTCGTGCGAGTGGGGCAGACAGCGTTGGGCACTCCGGGCTGTACATCGTTGGGTGCGGGGAAAGCTCTGTGCACCATCGTGGGCGTGAACGGCAAGGCATGGAGCACGGTGGGTCCATGAATGTCTGACCGCACGCGAAGCCAACAGCGAGGACGGTGATGGTGACACAAAAGACGCACCCGCATCACGATTGAGACGGAACGCATTCTGATCATGGCGCGGCAGCACGCTGCCCGCGGCTGGTGTGAACGATGCGGCGGCGAGGTGGAGCTCCTTCCCTCCGCCGAAGCCGGCCGCTTGCTTGAGGTTCACCCGGAACAGCTGACAGGGCTGAAGCAGAGCAAGCTGCATTTGGGGAAAGCCAAGGAAGGATTCGTCATTTGCTTGAAGTCGCTGCTGCGCTTTCTGCAGTCGGCGAATGTTCAACCCAGGTCTCGCCAGAAATAATTGAGGAGAAATCGTATTATGAAAAACACACTTACCGTCGCGGCACTGGCTCTCTGCTTCAGTATGAGTGCCTCGCTGCGAGCGCAATCGCAGACTCCAAACACACTTTCCGCAAAGTCCAGCGTCGCACCCAACAGCGTTGTTCCAAACCTGGTGCGGTTCAGCGGGACGGCCAACGACCTCAACAACAAGCCCGTAAGCGGCATCGTCGGCGTCACGTTCGCCTTATACAAGGATCAGCAGGGCGGCATGCCGCTGTGGCTGGAGACGCAAAATGTCTCCGCCGACAAGAGCGGGCACTACAGCGTCTCGCTCGGCGCGACGAAAACAAACGGCGTGCCGTCGGAGCTGTTCACCTCGGGGGAGGCGAAGTGGCTGGGCGTACAGGTTGAGGGACAGATTGAGCAATCGCGCATCCTTTTGCTGAGCGTGCCCTACGCGCTGAAGGCGGGCGACGCCGAGACCATCGGAGGACTGCCGCCGTCGGCGTTCGTGCTGGCGGCGCCGGCGGGCAGCTCGGCGAATGCCGCAAGCAATGCTGCCGGTAGTGCAAGCACATCGAGTGCCCCGCCGCCTAATGCTGCGGTCACTGGGACGGACACGGTTAACTTTCTTCCGCTCTGGGATACCGCCAGCGACATCGTCAGTTCCGCAGTGGTCCAGTCGGGCACCGGGGCTACGGCAAGGATTGGCATTAACACGTCCACGCCCGGCGCCACGCTCGACGTGAAGGGTTCGGCGAACATTCAAGGG